>DASQVN010000165.1:0-11443 GCA_035640755.1 Rhodopila sp. | reverse complement strand
GTTCAGCACGCGTTGCGCGGCCTCGGGAGTGGGCTGGCCGGAGAGGCGTTCGCGGGCGAGCAGGGCCAGCGCCTTGTCGATCGGCAACTGGTCCTTGCGCATCATGCGGTCATAGCCCTCGGCCTCGCATTCCTCGGCCAGCTTGGCGCGGAGGTTGGCATTGACGCCGTTCATGTAGCGGGAGCCGACGACCTCGACCCGGACCTGTTCGAGGGCGTCGTAGGCGTCCTTGGCTTCGCGGCGGGCAGGCATGCGGGCCGCGTGCACGGCGTCGTCGTGATAGCGCAGGCGGAGCGCGATGGCGTCGGACTGGCCGCGCAGCTTGGCCATCTCGGGGGCGGGCAGGGCGCGGGTGGGCAGGGGCAGGCGTGCGCGCTTGCCGGAGATGCCGGCCGGGCCAGGCTGGAAGGCGACCTGGACGTCGGGCTGTTCGGCGATGGCGCGCAGCACCCCGGCGGTGGCGCGCTTGAAGTCCTCGGCCCGGGTGTTGTCCTTGTTGGTTCCGCTCATGGGGGATCTCGATGGAGGGCCGTGCTTGCCGGCTTGCGCACCGCCGGTGCCGCGGCGTGTTGTGGCGCCGCCGTCGGGTGGATGGCCGGGTCGGGCCCGGCCATGACGGTGGGAGCCGGCGTGGGGGCGACGGAGGGCATCGTCAGGCGAACTTGCGTGTGGTGAAGCCGCCGGTGGGGATATCTTCGTTGAAGCAGCGCTGGTAGTATTCGGCGACCGTGCTGCGTTCGGCTTCGTCGCACTTGTTCATGAAGGTGACCCGGAAGGCGAAGCCGACATCGCCGAAGATGCGGGCGTTCTCGGCCCAGGTGATGACGGTGCGCGGGGACATGACGGTGGAGATGTCGCCGTTGATGAAGCCGGCGCGGGTGAGGTCGGCGAGGGCGACCATGCTCTCGACGCGCTTCTTCGTTGCCGGGTCCTTGGCCGGATCGATGCCCATCTTGGCGAGCACGATGCCGGTCTCCATGGCATGCGGCAGGTAGTTCAGGGTGGCGACGATGTTCCAGCGGTCCATCTGGCCCTGGTTGATCTGCTGTGTGCCGTGATAGAGGCCGGTGGTATCGCCGAGGCCGACCGTGTTGGCGGTGGAGAACAGGCGGAACGACTGGTGCGGACGGATCACCCGGTTCTGGTCGAGCAGGGTCAGCTTGCCCTCAACCTCCAGGACGCGCTGGATGACGAACATCACGTCCGGGCGGCCGGCATCGTATTCGTCGAACACCAGCGCGCAGGCGTGCTGCAGGGCCCAGGGCAGGATGCCTTCGCGGAACTCAGTGACCTGCTTGCCGTCCTTGAGGACGATGGCGTCCTTGCCGATCAGGTCGATGCGGCTGATGTGGCTATCGAGGTTGACGCGGATGCAGGGCCAGTTCAGGCGGGCCGCCACCTGCTCGATATGCGTGGACTTGCCGGTGCCGTGATAGCCCTGGATCATCACGCGCCGGTTGTAGGCGAAGCCCGCCAGGATCGCGAGCGTGGTCTCGCGGTCGAACTTGTAGGCGGTATCGATGTCCGGCACATGCTCGGTGCGGAGCGAGAACGCCGGAACATCCATATCGATATCGAGGCCGAAAACCTCCCGCGCCGACACCGTGGTGTCGGGCAGATTGATCTCCGAGGTCGGGCGGGGTGAGTCGATGTCGATGACCGTGTCCATAGTCCAGCGTTTCCTGTTCCAATTCCTGAAAGTTTAGCTGTGGCGCCGTGTGGCGCAAGTCCGGGTGGGGTGCGGCGTCGAGCCGATCACACGCGAGGATCACACGTTAGCCGGCCGATCACACGCTAGGATCACACCCTAACCTGGGGCGTTGGCCCGCATCTCGTTCCCCAGCCGGGAGCGCACAGCGGCGTAGGCAAGATTGATGGTCTTGAGGCGTTCTTCCGCGTCGCGGCTGCCGCCGTTGGCGTCGGGGTGGTGCCGCTTCGCCAGTTCCTTGTAGCGCGCCTTGACCGTGTCCAGCGTTGTCGGCCAGGACAAACCTAAAGTTGCCAAGGGCTCCCGCAGTTCCGCCGGTGCCTTGTCGGAACTTGGGCCCCCGCTGGATTTCATGCGGCCAGCGGCGAGGATGTGCAGCGGGTCCTTCAGCATGTCGTCGTCCCAGGCCGTGTGGCCGAGGCGGCCGAGCGGCCAGGAGGGGCGCTGCCAGGAGGTGTCGGCGCGGACATGGGCCTCGACCTCGGCGGGGGACATGCCTTTGTAGTAGTCCCATCCGGCGTTGTAGGCGCGGACATGCTCCAGGCAGAACCAGTAGTAGTCGTTCAGCCTGGTGCGGGATTTCGGGGCACGGTATTCGCCGGCTGCGGGGCACCCGGCCACGTCACAGGTCCGGCCCGGCGCGGCCGGGTCGGGTGCGTAAGCCCGGGGGCGCTTTGGGCGTTGCATCATCACGGTCTTTATGTGCCCGCGGCGGGGGGATTGGCAATGGTGGCGCGGGGGTGACGCACGAATGGGAGGTGTGCGCACAAAGGCGTTGCAAGGAGCCGCCGGCCGGCCCAAGTCTCATAATGTGATGCTGCGCAGCGGTTTGAGGGATGGCCGCCGATACGGCATTTCAGCGGTCCGGCCGTTACGCCATTTGGGTCCGAGTCAGATTACGTCCGAGTCAGGCAGGGAAGCCACGATCGCCTATGACGCGTCCCATCAGGGGGAAAGCACCGTGGCGAGCCGCGCCACTTGGAAAACCCGTCCGTCCGGACGGAGGATGTGAGCGCGGTCATCGATTATCTGACGACGCTCCCCTATGTCGACCGGGACAGGATCGGCGCCATGGGCATCTGCGCCGGCGCCGGCTACACGGCGAATGCGGCGATCAATGATCCGCGCATCAAGGCCGTGGGCACGGACAGTGCGGTCTACATTGGCCAGATGTTCCGCAACGGGTTTACCAACACCGTGAAGTCGGCTGACGCCATGCCGTTGCTTGCGATGGGCGCCGCGGCGCGAACGGCGGAGGCCAACGGGGCCGCGATCGAACGGATGGCGTTGGCCCCGCTGAAGAAGGAGGACGCGCCCAGCGCAGAGCTCGAAGAAGCGTGGGAGTACTACCATACGCCGCGTGCGCAGTATCCGACCGCTCCCGGCTAGGCCGGCTCGGTGCCTGACGCAGATCATTCCTTATGACGCCTATACCAACGCTTAGTTCTTCCTCACGCAGCCGCTGCAGATCGTCGTGGGAAGCGTCGCGGGCAGCAAGTGGATGAGCGACGACCCGCTGAAGCGCGCCGCCAGCAAGGACAAGAACATGCACATTGTCGAAGGTGCGAACCATATGCAGCTCTATGACGGGCAAACAGACGAGGCGGTGTCGGTTCTGGGCGCGTTCTTCAAGAGGCATCTGCTGAACGCGAGCGCCGGCGAAACGCGCGGCGTGGCTGCCGAATAGGGCTTTGCCGTCCTTGACGGGGGGCACGAGGCGGCCGGCTACCCGCGTGCGCGAATCTGTTTCGGGGACGGGGTGTGGTGATCCGGGCAGCGTGAGCTTCGCCGCTTGACCGGTGTGCTGGCGGCGGCATCCTGGCGGGATAAGCGCGGAGGACATCCGATGGCCGCCCAACCTACCCCGTTCACCCTGAACATCCCGGATCAGGCAATCGCCGATCTACGCGACCGCCTTGCGCGCACCCGTTTTCCCGACCAGGCGCCCGACGGGCCATGGGCGTATGGCACCGACCTGGACTACATGCGGGAGCTGGTAGCGTACTGGCAGGACCGCTTCGACTGGCGCGCGCAGGAGGCGGCGCTGAACGTGTTCCCGCAGTTCAAGGTCGGGCTGCATGGTATTGATGTGCATTACCTGCACGTGCCGGGGCAGGGACCTGCGCCGGTGCCGCTGCTGCTGATGCATGGCTGGCCGGGCTCGGTGTTCGAGTTCATCGACATCATTCCGCGGCTGACCGATCCGGGACGGTTCGGGGGTGATCCGAAGGATGCTTTCACCGTGGTTGCGCCGTCGCTGCCAGGCTACGGCCTTTCCTTCACGCCGGGGCAGAAGCGGTTCAATATCGAGGAAATTGCCGCGTGCTTTTCGGAGCTGATGACCGGGGTGCTGGGGTATGCGCGGTATGGGGCGCAAGGCGGTGACTATGGCGCGTTCACGGCCTCGCGCCTCGGGTATGCGCATGCCGACAACGTGATCGGCATCCATATCAACCTGCTGACGATCCCGCGCGACCGGCCGCCGCCGGAGAACGCGACCGAGGCGGAGCGGCGGTATTTCGAGGAGCTGCGCGGCTGGATCAGGGAGGAGACGGGGTACCAGTGGATCCAGGGGACGAAGCCGCAGACGCTGGCGTATGGGCTGACCGACTCACCGGCGGGGCTGGCGGCGTGGATTGCGGAGAAGTTCCGTAGCTGGACGGATTGCGGCGGGCGCATCGAGAACGCGGTCGGCCGGGACCGGATGCTGGCGGACATCGCGCTCTACTGGTTCACGGGGGCGATCGGCTCCTCGTTCTGGCCGTATTATGCGCGGCTGCACGGCGGCTGGCCGATTCCGGCGGGCGGCACGGTGGATGTGCCGATGGGGTATGCGGCGTTTCCGAAGGAGATCATCCGGCCGCCGCGCTCGATCGCCGGCCAGACCTATACGAACATCCAGCGCTGGACGGAGATGGAGCGCGGCGGGCACTTCGCGGCGATGGAGCAGCCGGAGGCGCTGGCGCGGGAGGTGCAGGCCTTTTTCCGTCCGCTGCGGTGAGCTCGACTTCGGCCATCAGGCGGCGTTGCACAGGGCGATTCGTTGCTTGACCCCGACGATGATCGGAAGGGATTGACAACCTGTCAAACCCTTGGGCGGACGTCTGCCGTGTGCTGGAGCTGACCAGTCGCGCAGGGCACACCGGAACGCCTTTGAACCGCGGACCATCCGGCGCCGACGATCCGTAGCTGCCGAATGGAAAGGTCCGTCAGATAGGTGCCATCCGGCAGCAGCCCGGTCAGAGCCGCCAAGACGGCGGGAAGGTTGGCTGTGCGGACCATTCCTTCTGGTTCCATATCGTGCCCATTGCTACTCGAGACCGACCGGCCGATCGCGCACATCGCATTCGCGTGCGGCCTTTCCCACCAGGAGCACATGACGCCCCTTTTCGGCCGGCTCGCTGGAACGGCCCCCGCGGTCTTCCGGCACGAGATGTCCATTTGGCCGACCCGGCGACCTGAAGGGGACCGACGCGCAGACCGTGCAGAAATACGCGCGCTTTGTGCAGGATGGGCTGCCGTGCCCGGGCTATTCTTCCCGCCATAAGTCCGCCGCGAGGGGGCGAAGCACTGGCCCGGGTGATGTTCTCCTCCGGCAGGGTGGCGCGTTGCCAAGGAGGTGCTCCGTTTCGGCCGCGGCGGGGCGCTGGTCCGCTGGACACACCTCCGCTGGCACACCTCCGCCGGCGCGGGAGGTGCCCTGGGGCCCGCGACGGCCCGGTCGGCCGCGTCATCATCCCGCAGGTGAGTGAAAACCATGTCATATCCACGCCCAAGCCTACGTGCCTCACGCTACATTGCTATCGTCTTTGGCATATTGGCCCTTGGATACGTGGTCACCTACGGCGTGTTGTTCGTATTGTCCGCCGCCGGTTATGCCCAGGCCGCGTTCGGGTCCAGTGCGAACCCGAATGCCGGGTTCCCGCTCGCCGCCCCTCTCACCGTAAACCCAAATACATTGTTTACGCCCGGCACTTCCGGCGTGAGCGCGAATCACGGGTCCTCACTCGGCGCTTACAACGTGAAACCGAATACCGTGACAGTGGCAGGCATCTCCTCCGGCGGGTTCATGGCCGTGCAACTTCAGGTCGCCTACTCCACGAGAATATTTGGGACCGCAGTCTTTGCGGGCGGGCCCCTTTACTGCGCACAGGGCAGCCAAAGCACTGCGCTAGGGCCATGTGAATCGGGAAACGGCCTCACGCTACGCAACTATATTTATTACACCAATCAGCAAAATGGGAACGGCACGATCGATCCGACGAGCAATATCGCCAACAAACCGATCTATATGTTCAGCGGGACCGGAGACACGACCGTCCATCCGGCTGTCATGGACATGCTGGACCAGTATTACTTAAATTACACCAATAGCGGCAATATTACCTTCGACAACACCACCCCAGCCGAACACGCCTGGATTTCCCCGGACGGTCCAAACGCCTGTGCAAGCTCCACCATTCCCTATATAAACAATTGCTCAATTGACCCGGAGCAGACGTTCCTGACCATGTTCTATGGGTCTCTCAACGCCAAGAACGCTGGAACCTTAGGGGGCAGCTATATCCAGTTCAACCAAGACGCTTTTGTCCCCGGGGGCAGCGCCCAGGCCAAAAGCATGGACAGTACCGGCTGGCTCTATGTCCCGGCGGCGTGCGCCAGCGGCCAAGCGTGCCGTCTCGTGATTGCACTCCACGGTTGCCTACAATACCAGGGCATGATCCAACAGCAGTTTGTTCAGAAGTCGGGTATCAACGAGTGGGCCGACACGAACAACATCATTGTGCTTTATCCGCAAGCCACGAGCTCATCCTCGAACCCGCTGAACCCATTGGGGTGCTGGGACTGGTGGGGCTATAACAGCGCAGATTATGCACTGAAGAGCGCGCCGCAGATGACGGCAATCATGGCCATGGTTTCGCAGATCACTTCCGGTCAGAAGTGAGCGCCGTCCAGGAGCGGTGCTGCTCACAACGGAAAGATCGTTAGCCTGGTCGTGTTACCTTGTTATCGAACGATCGTTCACCGTTGCACGTCATAGCCAGACGGGCAGTTGCCCGGTCTCGGTAAGAGCCCGGCTTCGGTCGGGCTCTTTCGCTTATCCGCCTTGTACTGTTTGATCGCAGCGAGGGGTAGGTGATCGCCCAGCGCCTCGCTTGTGTTCAGCGCAGTCGCGGTTACGAGAGCACATCGCTCCGCGTTTATGGCGTTCGGTCAGTTTTGGTCCTTGACGCTCCCGCCTGTCCGCGCTCCGTGTGCCTACGGATCATTATGATTACGACTTATAGGCGGTTGTAGAAGAAAAATCGACCCCCTACCTTCATTCTGCTCCAAACGATCCCCAACGCTTAACTATGGCAGGTGAAGGTGTGTGCTTAATATTGTCCACCAAAGTGTTTCCAATAGTAGACCGAAGTACAGTCTATCCTATTTCGATCATGTTTTGTTATGATAACCCAAGTATTGGGTTGCATGCCGGCCCGTTCAGGAAGCCCTGCTCTGGACCGGCTGCGTGCGATCATCAAGCAGATTATGGACACACCGTTTTGATTGATAATTACCAGCTTCTTGGCAATTGACGACAGCATGGCTGGCCGGCACCTAGGAGGAAGGCGAGCATGGACGCGGCAGTTAGGGATTGGATGAAGGTACTGACGGCCTACGCGGAGGATTGGGACGAGACCTTCCGCAAGGATCGCGGGCTCTACTTCACGCAGGAGTACTGGTACCTGTTTACCGAATGCGTCCGGGCGGACGCCGATGGAGAGCCGCTGACGCGGCAAGAAGCAATGCGCAGGATGCGCGTATCCTTCAGCGAAGACGCCAAGGTGGATCGCATCGACCGGGCAGTGGACGACGGCTGGCTCGTGCAGGACAAGAGCCGTTCCGACCTGCGCGTCCATCTGCTGCTGCCGACGGACAAGCTCAGGAAGGCCATGAACGAACACCTCGTCCGAACACTCAACGAAGCGCGGCGCGTGCTCGGAACAACTCTCGCCCAATAGGGAGGATTTTCCCGGGTATTGTCCAGGTCATATTCCCCGCAGACCATCACCGGCGGAACTGGGTAGCATTCTCTCCACGGTCAGGCACGAGAGCTTACCGACGGAGAGGAACATGAGCACGACAGCAGATGTATCGAACGTCACTGCCCCCCTGCCGAGCGCAGGTCAGCTCGTCGGGACCGCGGCGCCAACCACGACTGCGGGGTCAACCACCACGCTGACGACACCGGTCGCGGGCGCAACGAATGCGACTTCCGCCGGCAGTGGTCTGGTGGCCGACCCGACTGCGGGGTCAGCCACCACGCTGACGACACCGGTCGCGGGCGGAACGAATGCGACTTCCGCCGGCAGTGGCCTGGCGGCCGACCAAAATGGCGTCAACGCAACGATCACACCGAGCTCGTTGAGCAGCGGGCAGGGTGGTTCAGGCGGTTCCTCGGGGATGAGTTTCCTTGCTTCACCGCAGCAAAGCGGCTCGGGGGCCAGCGTTTCGGGCTCGCTCGGCGGGGATACCGGCCGCGATCCAACCACCAGCTCCTACGGCGGTTGGAACCACCGGGGCGATGGCGCAGCCAGCAGAGGCGACTTCACGCCGCCGAGGTCCTCGGGTTCGTCATCCTGGCATCAGTACGGCGGTTCCGATACCGGCCATGGTGGTGGCTGGTCGACGGGCTACAACGACCACCCGGTGACGCCCCTGCATCACCTCTGATGTCATCATCATATCGTAGATCGGCCATTCCGGCCCAAACGATCGATGTTAGATGATCCCCACTATCGTTCCGGTATAGGAAAGTATCATGGCCAGAACGCTTCTTCGACTGGCGGCATTGATGGTTGTTTGTGGACCAGCAACCTTGGCTTCCCCGCCTCCCGCAGCGACGGCCGACGCCCAATCGCATCTGACGAAACTATCGTTCAACAGCTCGTCGAAGTCGTTTAGAGGAGGCGGCGTAGCGGCGGCCGGTCCGGTACTCCCGAGTGCCGCCAACCCGACCGTGCCGGGTGCCACCGGAACTACCATAGTGCCAGGAGATCACAGCACCATCGCTGGCGATCGGGCTGCGACGCTGGAGCAGCAAATGGGATTCGTAGGCGGCGGAGACTAGCGCGCTTTCCGGTTGACTGGAAACGGTGAAAGCGCGCTAGCCATTGATCTGTAGAGCAGATTCGCGCGTCCGCACGTTCCGCTCTCCCGCGATCTGCTCTAGTTGCGCGAAGTACCGGATGCCTTCGCGACTGCCCTTTTCGCAATGCCCCTGCGACCTGCACAGCATCCGGTTGAAGGAAGGCATATGGAACGGCCTGGCAGCGCCTTCAGCGCCCGCGAGACGTATGGCACCCTCTGGCGGCCGGACATCCGGATCCACGCGGCGAGTGAGGGACTTGACTGGTCCTCCCTCTTCGTGTCCGCCCAGAGGGAGCCGCCGTTCGAGGCGTCGTATCGCGGCATTCGCGACCATCTGGTGGTCCTTCACCTCGACGGCCCGGTCATTGCTCGCCAGGTTCTCGGCAAGAGCCAGGAACGGCGCACCGTAGGGCCCGGCGCCTTCAACCTAAACCCCGGTGGCGTGGATTTCGGTGTGCGGCTCGAGGGCGGGCTCGAGAGCTTGCACGTCTATCTGCGCGATGTGGTGCTGCGCGAGGTGGCGGCGGAGCTCCTCGGCGGTGATCCTGCACGAGTTGAGCTTGTGCCCCGCCTAGGCAACTATGATCCCCTGATCGAGCAGCTCGCGCTCGGTATCCGTGAGGTCCTGATGGCTCCGGATGATCCGGGCTCTGCGGTCTATGCAGATCAGCTTGCCCGCGCACTCGGCGCGCGGCTCCTCCGTGCCCACTCCAATCGTACCCCGCAACCCCCTGAGCCGCCTCGGGGTGGCCTGACGCGGACCCAGCTTGCGCGCGCGATAGAGTGCATGGACGCCAACCTCGATGAGCGGCTATCCCTCGTGGAGATTGCCGGCGCGGTCGGCCTCAGCCCGGCGCATTTCATCCGGCAATTCAAAGCCAGCACGGGCATGGCTCCCCACAAATATCTCGTTCGGCTGCGGCTGGAGCGGGCAAAGCGCTTGCTGCGCGAAACCGACCGCTCGATCGCGCAGATCGCATATGAGTGCGGCTTTTCCCATCAGGAGCACATGACGCGTTTTTTCGGCCGGCTTGCCGGAACGACCCCAGCCGCCTTCCGGCGCGCGATGCGCGCATAGCCGAGCCCGATGCCCATTACACGAGAAGGTACCCGACGATGCAATCCTGCAGCGGGAAACGCTGCGCCGGGCGATCGCCGCCACCCGAGATGATGCTGGCGGCGGAATAAGGTGTCATGCCTCGGCGCTAACGCTGCAGGTGAGCTCCGCGATGGAGGTTTCACCCCGCAGGACAGATTCCAACCCCGCTTCGAGCATCGTTTCCATGCCGGCGGCGACGGCCGCTTTTTCGATGCTCCTCTGATCTGCGTGGGCGAAGATCAACCGTTCGACTTGCGGGCTTATCTCCAGGAATTCGGCGATCGCCATCCGGCTGTTGTAGCCGGTCTCGCGGCAGGCGGGGCAGCCGACGGGATGCCAGAGCGTGACGGGCCGCCCGGGCGCATGGCGATCGAGGCGGAAGCGTTCGACCAGTTCAGCGGGCGCCAGTTCGGGACGGCGGCATTCCAGGCAGAGGCGCCGCACCAGACGCTGCGCCATCACGCCGCGTAGGACGGCGGTCAGCAGATAGTCCTCCACGCCCATGTCGTGCAGCCGCGGTATCGCCGCGGCCGCGGAGTTCGTGTGCAGCGTGGACAGCACCAGGTGACCGGTCAGTGCCGCCTGAACGGCGATCCGCGCGGTTTCACCGTCGCGGATCTCGCCGACCATGATGACATCGGGATCCTGGCGGAGGATAGACCGCAGCAGGTTGGCGAATGTCAGCCCGATCTGAGCGCGCACCTGGATCTGATTGATGCCATCGAGCTGATACTCGATGGGGTCTTCCACCGTGACGACCTTCCGGGTCATGGAGTTCAGTGCCAGCAACCCGGTGTACAGCGTCGTCGTTTTGCCGCTACCTGTCGGACCGGTCACCAGGACGATCCCGTTCGGCAGTTCCAAGCTGGATTGGAACTTGCGGATGACCGCGGCGGAGAGGCCCAGCCTGGAATAGTCGAATACCACCGCAGTGCGGTCGAGGATGCGGAGCACGACCGTTTCGCCATGCAGGGACGGGATCGTGGAAACGCGGAAGTCCACCTCCTGGCCCCGCACGGCCATATTGATCCGCCCGTCCTGGGGCAAACGCCGTTCCGCTATGTCGAGGCGCGCCATGATCTTGATGCGGGACGTGACGGCGGGGGCAAGGTGACGGGGCGGTGCATCGATCTCGTGGAGCACGCCGTCGTAGCGGTAGCGAACTCGCAATCGGTCCTCGAACGGCTCGATGTGGATGTCCGACGCCTTGGTCTCGACAGCACGGGTGATCAAATGGTTCACGAAGCGGATGACGGGCGCCTCGCTGGCCAGGTCCTTGAGGCGGTCGGTGTCGTCCTCCAGCACGACATCACCGGCTTCGGCGTCACGGGTTGGCTCCGCCTCCGGATAGAGGCGATTGAGTGCCGCTTCCAGTTCCAGGGGAACTGCGACCTCCAGCCGGACTTTGCGGCCCGTGGCGATCCCGATAGCGGACGGCGTGAACTTGTCCAGTGGATCGACCATGGCCAGCACGACCGTCTCCGTGTCCTCCGCGATGGGGA
>DASQVN010000164.1:0-2883 GCA_035640755.1 Rhodopila sp. | reverse complement strand
AGCCGGCGGCCCGCCCAGATGGCCGGCCGTTCGATGAGCAGGAACGTCACTGCGGTGGTGCAGACGACAGCAAATGCGGCGATCGGCAGAAGCGCTGGGAGCTGACGCGTCGTCAGGAGGCCGGTGACTGGCGCGGCGTCGACAAGCAGCAGGCTCAGGACCACGCCGTGCAGCAGGTAGATGCCGTAGGAGCAATCGCCGAGCACCAGTGCGCCCGGCGCGCACAGCAGGCCGTAGAGGTCGTTGCCGCAGGTGACGGCGACGAAGAACACGCCGCACAGCAG
Source organism: Rhodopila sp. (assembly GCA_035640755.1). Classification (GTDB taxonomy): domain Bacteria; phylum Pseudomonadota; class Alphaproteobacteria; order Acetobacterales; family Acetobacteraceae; genus Rhodopila. Next base: position 2,599 of record DASQVN010000164.1, on the reverse strand, counting down.
CATCGGCACAAGGCCGTACGGCGTCGGGGCGCTGTTCAGCCCGATCAGGAGCGCGAGGATTGCAACGATGCCCATCCACCTCGAGGCGAGGAGCTGCCGGATCCGGCTGCGCTTCCGGCATTCGTAGGCGAGCATGCCGATGGCAAACAGCGGCATGAACCTGTGCAGTTCACCCAGCAAGTGGAATCGTTCCGCTGCCGGAGCCGCCGCCCACAGCGCCAACGGCAGCAACCAGCTCGGCAGCCGCCCGCGGATCAGGTCCATGACCAGGGCACATGCCGGCAGTATCAGCAAATAGAACAGCCACTCGTACCAGAGGGACCACAGGACATAGGCGTTCAGGCGGCCGGTATCGGGGTATCCGAGCAGCGGGGGCTCGCCCCAGCTCGTGATCCACTGCAGCAGGGCGGAGGGAAGGCTGCCGTCGACGGAAGCTCTGCCGCGCCAGGCGATGATGCCGATGATGATGCAGACCGACACGATGATCAATGGAACGATGCGGAAGATCCGCCCGACGCAGATGGCCGGCCAGGCGTTGCGGACGAACCCGTTCAGCACGCGCGGATAGAAGACGAAGCCGGTGATCATGAAGAACAGCGCGACGCTGCCGGCGCCGATATTGTTCAGGATATTGACGGCGGGCGGCGACCAGGTGCCGCCGAGGCGGGTGACCTGCAGCCAGACGACGAAGTGATGCACCAGGACCGAAAGCGCCAGGTAGCCGCGGAGGCCGTCGACGCAGCCCAGCCGCCGTTCAGCGGGCGTGACCGGAAACCCGACACGGGCCAGGACGGTTCCAACACAGGTCGCCATGATGAACGCTGCAAGCGCGCCCATGGCGATCGATGCCATCGGGTAGCTGGATGCCATAGGTATCCAGTCTAGAACCGCCGCGGCGCGGGTGCCAGACCGGCACCCCGTCAGAACAGCGAGTAGCCGCCGTCGATCACGAACGTATCGCCTGTATGATATTTCGATGCCGAGCTCATCAGGTAGACGGCGATGCCGCCGAAATCGTCGCCTTCGCCCCAGCGGCGCATCGGAACGCGTGGCAGCACCTTCTTCTGGAAGCCCTCGGTGTTCACCGCGTTGGCGGTCATATCGGTCTCGATCCAGCCCGGCAGGATCGCGTGGGCGCGCACGTTGTAGCGCGCGAACTCCACCGCCATGGCGCGCACCATGGAGATGATGCCGCCCTTGGTTGCGGCATAATGCTCGCCGCGCGGGGCACCTTCGATCGCCGCGAGCGAGGCGGTGCCGACGAGAACGCCGCCCTCGCCGCGCTGCACCATATGCCTGGCGGCGGTGCGGAAGGTGTAGAATGCGCCGTCGAGGTTGATGCGCGTGACACGGTGCCATTCGGCGTCGGTCATTTCGAGGAAGGTGTGTCCACCGCGGCCGGAGACGCCGGCGTTGGCGAAGCAGCCATCGACATGGCCGAAGGTTTCCAGCGTGCGGGCGAAGGCGGATTCCACCGCGGCCTCATCGCCGACGTCGCATTCGAGCGTGAGCACCTTGCGGCCGGTGGCGGCGAGCTTCTGCCTGGCGTTCGCGTTCTTGGCGGCGTTGGTGCCCCAGATCGCGATATCCGCCCCGGCCTGGGCCATTGCGGTTGCCATGCCGAGGCCGATGCCACCGTTGCCGCCGGTGACCAGGGCGACTTTTCCGGTCAGGTCGAAGGGCGCGTAGGCCATGAACGTCTCCTGCAGATAGGTGCTTGCCGTCTGTAACAGGCCGCACCCTGTAACAGCCCGCACCGGGAGCGCAAACATTGGCACCCGGCGTGATCGGGCCTAGCATAAGGGAGAACGTGCGAACCAGGAGGGGAGATCGTGCCGTGATCCTGACCGCCGACAGTACCGTCGCGCACCGGACCAGCCGGCGCCGGACCGCGAACGGCTGGCACACGACCTTCATCGGACAGAACCGCAACACGCTGAAGGAGGGCGACACCCCGCCCGCCGGCGGCTGTCTGTACCCAATGGCCTTCCTGGTGGAGAAGGAGGCCGCCGCCGTGGTGCATCCGCACTTCCACCAGGCCGATCAGTACCAGGTCGTCGTACAGGGTTCCGGCCGGCTCGGCCTGCATGATGTGGCCAGTGTCGCGGTGCACTACACCGACGCCTATTCCGCCTACGGTCCGATCGTCGCGGCGGATGAGGGCGTCGCCTGGTTCACGCTGCGCAACGCCTGGGACCCCGGCGCGCGCTACATGCCCGAACATCGCCGCCAGCTTCGCGAGGCCCGGGCGAAGTACCAGCACCGGGAGGCCACGTGCGGTCCAATGCCGCCGCTGTCGGACGCCGAGCTGACAGCGCTGACCACGGCCAGCGGCTGCGCAGTGATCGCCGAGGCGCCTGACGGGTTGGGCACCTGGCGCTATACCGTGCCGGCGAACGGGATCGTGACCGGCCCTGATCCGGCGGGCGGCGGCGGGCAGTTCTGGCTGGTTACCGCAGGCTCGGCCTGCATCGGGGGCGGCGCACTGCTGCCAGTGCAGTCCTGCGTCTTCGTGGCGCCGGAGGACACCGCGCCCTCCTTCTGCGCCGGCCCCAGCGGCGCCGACCTGCTGTGCCTGCAGTTTCCGAGGCGGGTTCAC
>DASQVN010000163.1:0-6263 GCA_035640755.1 Rhodopila sp. | reverse complement strand
ATGTAGTCCGGCTCCACATCGATCTGCAGCGTGGCCAGGACACGCACCACCGCATTGTAGAAGGCGATGGTCAGGGTCAGGTCGACCACCTGCTCATTCCCCAGTTCCGTCTGCAGGGCGGTGAAGGTTTCCTGGCGCATGGCGCCTTCCGCGGTCATTTCCCGCGCCGCGCGCAGCACCATCCTGGCCAGCGCGTCCAGACTGGTCGGCCTGCCCGCGGTGTCGTCGATCAGCGCCTGCACATCGGCGTCGGAAACGCCGAAGTCGTGCCCGAGCTTGACGTGATGCGACCATTCATACGGGGACCGTGCCAGCCATCCGACCTGCAGGATCGCCAGCTCCCGCAGCCGCGGATCGAGCTTGCTGCCGTAGCGGATGTACTGCCCGAGGCCCGAGAACGCCCGCGCTGCCTTCGGCGAGTTGACCAGCGCCTTGAACAGCCAGATGGGGCGCTTCAGCAGGTCCTGATCCTCGGGTGCCAGGTCGGATGGTTCCAGGTACGGGACGCGGGCCATGTTGTTTCCTCCTGTGGCTGGGATCACGGTAACGGTGCTCACCCGAGGCGCAAGTGCTGCGCCTTGCCGAAACCGGTCCGCAGGGGATAACTGAGCCCGGGATAACAGGGTCATGCGCGCGATCGTCACCTCTGCCGGATATCTGAGCCTGAACGGACAAACGTTCCGCGCCGCCCTGGGCTGGGGCGGGCTGCGGACCGATAAGCGGGAGGGCGACGGTGCGACCCCGGTAGCGGTGCTGCCGCTGCGCAACGTATTGTATCGCCCCGATCGCGGCCCGCCGCCCGTCTGCGCGGTGCCCGTCGCCCCGATCGCCCCCGATGACGGGTGGTGCGACGACCCTGCCCGTGCAGAATACAACCGCCCTGTCCGCCTGCCGATCGCCGCCAGTGCCGAGGCGCTGTGGCGGGATGACAATGTCTATGACATCATCGGCGTGCTGGGCTGGAACGACTCGCCCCCCATCGCCGGCCGCGGCTCGGCCATCTTCCTCCACATCGCCCGGCCTGACTACACGCCGACCGAGGGGTGCGTGGCCCTGTCGGCGTCGGACCTTCGGCACGTGCTGGCGTCAGGGCTGACCGAAATCGTTACTGTGGTGTAAAACCACCGGCGGCCGGCCGAGCGAGGAAGCGCGTGGCCTCTGCCTGGCAGCGGAGCGCCAGGCGGCAGGCATCGAAGACGCGGCCATTCTCCATGACGCGGGCCGTTGCTTCGCGCACATCGGCCAGGAAGTCGTGATAATACGTGACCGGCAACGCGCTGCAGTTCCGGTACCAGGTGCGGTGGCGGTTGGCGACGAACATGTGGTTGCCGCCGGTCCTGCCCTCGATATCCAGGTTCTTGCGCAGCTCCAGCGTGCCCTCGGTGCCGACCAGGAACAACCGCCCGTCGCCCCAGTCGGGCAGGCCGTCCGGGGTGAACCAGTCCATCCGAAGCGTGCCGGTCATCGCGGGACTGCGCAGGGTGATTTCGGCAAAGTCCTCGAACCCCGCCGGCTCGGTGCCGAACACGCCGATTGTTGCCGCTGCGATGGTTGCATCCGCGACGTCGGCGAAGGCGAGGAAATAGTCGACCGAGTGTACGCCGATATCGCAGATGATCCCGCCGTATGCGTCGCGGTCGAAGAACCAGGACGGGCGCAGCGCCCGGTTCAGCCGGTGCGGCGCGAGGCTGGTCAGCGACACGAGCCGCCCCAGCTCCCCGGCGCGCGCGACGCGCAACGCTTCCTGGATCGCGGGCGAGGCAAGGCGGCCGAGGCAGATCGACCAGAGGCGCCCCGTCTGTTGCACGGCGTGCCGTACGGCATCGAGCTGCGGCAGTGTCGTGACGCCCGGCTTGTCGGTCATCACGTGCTTGCCGCGCTGCATGGCGTCGATGGCAAGACCGGCCCGGTCGCGTGGAACAGCGGCCAGCACGATGAAATCAATGGAAGGGTCGTCCAGCAGCCGCTCCCGCGCCGCCGCCGGGACATCGGGAAAGCGCTTGCGGAATCCGGCGAGGACCCGCGGATCGGTTGTATCCGGATCGTGCCCGACGCAGACCGCGCCGGCGTCCAGCAGGCCGGCGGTCATGTCGTAGATGTGCCGGTGGTCAAGCCCGATGGCGGCAAAACGGATCATGGGCGGTATCCTCCCCTGCCCAACTCGTCGCACGGGCTTTCCGGCGCGGCAAGCACGGTCCACAATGGTGCGTTGTGGTTAGGGAGGGGAAAACCCGATGGCAGACAAGACCGCGGTTGTCACAGGCGCCGGCAGCGGTATTGGCCGAGCGGCGGCGCTCGCACTACTGGCGACAGGGTGGAATGTGGCCCTGGTGGGCCGCAGGAAGGATGCGCTGGAGGAAACCGCCGGCATGGCCGACGGCGGCAAGCCGCTGGTGGTGCCGACCGACGTGACGGACCCCGAGCAGGTGGCTGCGCTGTTCGCCAAAGTAAAAGACAGCTTCGGCCGCCTGGATGTGCTGTTCAATAATGCCGGCGGCAACGTGCCGACGACGAATTTCGGCGATTTCACATTCGAGATGTGGCGGAAGGTGTGCGCCGTGAACCTCGACGCGATGTTCCTGTGCGCGAATGCAGCGTTTCGGATGATGCGGGACCAGACGCCGCAGGGGGGACGGATCATCAACAACGGCTCGATCTCCGCGCACAACCCGCGGCCGGGGTCGGTGGCCTATACCTCGACCAAGCATGCGGTGACGGGGCTGACGAAGACGATCGCGCTGGACGGGCGGCAGTACGACATCGCCTGCTCCCAGATCGATATCGGTAATGCCGCCACGCCGATGACCGAGCGCATGACGAAGGGTGTGCCACAGCCGAACGGGACGACGATCGTCGAGCCGCGGATGGACGTGAACCATGTCGGCCAGCAGGTGGCGTTCATGGCGAACCTGCCGCTGGAGACCAACGTGCAGTTCGTCACCATCATGGCGACGAAGATGCCCTGGATCGGCCGCGGCTGATACCGCATATCATGTCATGCGCCTGCCCAGGAGCCGCGGGCGGGCGCCAGCGCCGATCCTTGAGCACCGCCTTTATGCCGCCTTTATTCTGCGCGGCGACGTCACGCATCGCATTCATATGCGCCCGTGATCAATCTCCATGAGGTCTGAGGGCCGCCGGCGGAAACCGGCGCTTCCCTTCGACAGACAAGGCCGTCCCCGCGCATGCCGCGGGTGCGCCTCAGGGAGACTGATCCATGCTCCAACCACACACTCCTGCGCCCCGGCCAGCCGCCGCGTTGTCGGATGACGAGGCCCAACCGTTCCTCCGTCTAGCCGGCTCATGCGCCCATGCCCTGGTCGTCGGCGCACACCCGGTGCCGCTGATCTGCGGGCTGATCCGGCACGGCTGCCGCGCCGCGGCCACCATCCGCCCGGGTGAAAAGCCGGATGAAGGCGACTATGACCTGCTGCTGATCCCCCGTACCGCCGACTTCCCGTCGCTGGACCATATCGTCCGGCTGGCTTCCAGAACCCTGGCTCTCGACGGCCGCCTGGTGGCCGCTGCCCCGGATGCGGGCACTGCGGCCATGCTCGACCGCCGCCTGCAACTGAACGGCTTCGTGCTGTCCGCCTCCGCCCCGCACCGCACCGCATGGAGCACCCCGGGGCGCACCCCGGGCCTCCTGCTGCGCTTCGACCGCCGGAGTCCCAGATCATGATCCCGGGCGGCTCCCTCACTGCCCTGGCCACGCCATTCCGCGGCGGCGCCGTCGACACCGAGGCCTTCGCGCGCTGCTGCGAACGCCAGATCACGCGAGGCACGTCTGCGCTGGTCGTCTGCGGCAGCACTGGCGAGGCCCCCGCGCTGACGCAGGAGGAGCAGGCGCTGCTGCTCCGGCTCGCAGTGGCAACCGCGAACGGCCGCGTGCCCGTCATCGCGGGATGCAGCGGCCCATCCACGGAAGCTGCCGCAGGCATCGCACGCCAGGCGGCGCGAGACGGGGCGGCGGCGTTGCTCTGCGCACCAACCCCTTACGTGAAGCCATCCCAGGACGGAATCATCGCCCATATGCGCGCGCTGTCCCAGGCGTCGGCGCTGCCGCTGATCCTGTATGATGTGCCCGGACGCGCCGGGGTACAGATCCGGGACGAAACCATCGCTGCCCTGTTTCGCCAGGGTGTGGCCATCGGGGTGAAGGATGCGACAGCCGACCTGTCGCGCCCCGCCCGGCTGCGCGCGCTGTGCGGCCCCGACCTGCTGCAGCTCAGCGGTGATGATGCGACAGCCGCTGCCTACCGGGCTGCCGGCGGGCATGGGTGCATCTCCGTCACCGCGAATTTGATGCCGTTCCTGTGCGCCCAATTGCATCGAAGCTGGGACGGCGCCGATCTTGGCACATTCGCCCACATCCGCGACCTGCTGGCGCCCTTGCACGACGCGCTGTTCATGGAAACCAATCCGGTGCCGCTGAAAGCCGGCCTGGAGCTGCTGCAGCTATCCTCGGCCGAGCTGCGCCTGCCATTGACCTGTGCTCAGCGGGCCACGAGGGAGCGGCTCTCTGCCCTGCTGTCGCGCATCAGCAGCGCCGAACATGCGCTGCTTCCGCGAGCCGCCGATGGGCTCGCGGCCTGATCGCGGTGAAGCCCTGCGCAGCGCCGCCAGGATCGTGCTGATCCTGGTGGCTGCCGCCTTCGGCGCCGTGCTGGTCCGCAACATCACGGACGTGCTGCGCGGCATCGCCGGGCACCCTCAGGCGGTGGCTTTGCAGGCACAGGTGGCGACGCCGACCAGGTAATCGTGCCGCTCAGATCGCCCCAGCCCGCGCCAGCGCCTCCAACTCATCCGGCGCCAGGCCCAGCCAGCCGCCATAAACTTCGCGGTTGTGCTGCCCCAGCAACGGGCTGGGTACCGGCTCCACCCGGTCTGCCCCGTGCAGCCGCAGCGGGGAGTTCGGCAGCACGACCGGCCCCAGCGAGGGGTGGTCGACGCGTTGCAGCATCCCACGTTCATGCATGTGCGGGTCGTTCATCACTTCGACCGCGTTGCGTACCGGCGCCGCCGGAATCCGGTAGCGCTTCGCTGCGGCGACGACCTCCATCTTGCCCAAGGTCCTGGTCCAGGCCGAGACGACCGCCTCGGTCGCCTCCATGTTCTCGGTCCGCGCCGGGTTGGTGGTGAAACGCGGATCGTCCAGCAGGTCCTCGCGTCCCATGGCCCGCAACAGGTTCTGCCAGTGCTGCTCGGTCACCACATGGATCGCGACCCAGCCGTCCCTGGCCGGGAAGGCGTTGTACGGCGCGCTTGACAGTCCGGCCTGCCGGTTGCCGGCCCGCGGCGGGATCTGCCCGGTGCGCAGATGATAATCGTAGCTGGAGGCGAGGGTCGGGTACACCGCTTCCTGCATCGCCACCTCGACCAGTTGGCCCTGTCCCGTTGTCATCCGGTGCAGCAGGGCCGTCATGACGGCGGCATACAGATGGATGCCGCCCATGAAGTCCACCAGGGTCGGTCCCGCCTTCATCGGCGGCCCGTCGGGCTCACCCGTTATGCTCATGATGCCCGAGGCTGCCTGGATGGTGAAATCCATCGCCAGGTTGTCGCGGTCAGGCCCGCTGATGCCGAATCCGGTGCCGGTGGCGTAGATCAGCCGCGGATTGATCTGCCGCAGCACCGCATACCCGCAGCCGAGGCCATCCATGGCACCCGGAGCGAAATTCTCCAGCAGCACGTCGGCGCGTGCCGCCATCCTGTTCAGCAGGTCGCGCCCGGTTTCGGTCTTCAGGTTCAGCGTCACGCCCTGCTTGTTGGCGTTCAGCATGGCGATCGGCAGTGTCGTCTCGCCGCCGGTCGCCCGCACACGCCGGCGCAGGGGTTCGCCGCCCGGCGGCTCGATCTTGATCACGTTCGCCCCGGCCTTGGCCATCAGCATGGTCGCGTAAGGGCCCTGGTAGATCTGGCCGAAATCCAGGACGGTGATACCCGCCAGGGGAGTCGTCATCGCTTGTGCCTCGTCTCAGGAACAGTCGCGTCAGCCTACGATGCGCGTGGCGAGAAGGCGACACGGCCGCCGTCGCGGCATCGGCACGCCGTCGAGCGGCGGTACAGCCGCGCGTATCACACCGGCAGGCTTTCCAGCACTGCTTCCACCGGCAGGTCCGTCAGGCGCGGCCGCTGCAGCGCCCGGGTCCATCGGCCCGTCGGCGCGCAGAGCGCCGGATCGGAGGCGCTGGAGAACAGTGTCAGCGTCGGGCAGCCGGCGGCCGCAATCAGGTGCATCGGACCGGTGTCATTTCCGACCG
>DASQVN010000162.1:0-2231 GCA_035640755.1 Rhodopila sp. | reverse complement strand
GCCCAGCCTCATCCATCCCCCATCCCGGCCGCGATGGCGCCGTGTATACCGGGTGCTCGGCTGAAAAGACCAGCCAACCGCCGGCCACGAGCGCCCGGTGAATGCGCCCCATCAACCCCTCCAGATCGGCGACGTAGTGGAACGCCAGCGAGCTGTAGATCAGGTCGAAGGTGTCTTCTGGAAGCCGGAATGTTTCGAGATCTCCTCGTTCGTACCGCACCGCTCCCGGCGTCCCGGCCGCCATCGCGCGAGCCAGCATCTTCTCGGATACGTCGACACCCAGCACCGACGCGGCGCCCTGGGCGTGCGCCCAGTCGCAGAACCATCCGAAACCGCAGCCAAGGTCCGCCACCCGCAAGCCCTGCAGCGGCGGCAACAGGGCACGCATCGCCGGCCACTCGGCAGCGCCATCCAGCCCCTCGACCGAACGCCTCAGCCGGCGATAGCCCTCGAAGAAGGCCGGATCGTCATAGATGTTTTGCGTCATCGCGCCCCTCCGGTCCTGCGCCGAACCTCGCGCATCAGATATATGTTGCCTTCCCGCAATTGAATGGCGCATCACGCACCCAGAGCATGAAGCCGTCTGAATGGAACATCCTCGGTCGACCCACAGCAAGAGCGCCCGCGCATGATGCCCACCCTGCGCCGAACCCACCTGCAGCGAGCCCACCTGGGCCGAACCCTGGCCGCCCTCTTCCTCGCCTCGCTGCTATACCTCTCTTCTGGCGCCCAGGCGGCGGAGCTCAAGATCGCGACGTGGAACCTGAACTGGCTGACCACGCGTTCGGCTGGCGACCCGGCCCTGCCGGCGGACGTGACGCCGCGCACCCAGGAAGACTTCGACCGTCTGGCCGCCTACGCGCGCGAACTGGACGCCGATGTCGTTGCGCTGGAGGAGGTGGACGGCTTCGCTGCCGCCACGCGCCTGTTCCCGCATGACGCCTACTCGATCCATTTCACCCATGATCACGTCATCCAGCGCGTCGCCATCGCGGTCCGGCGCACCCTTCACTATGAGGTCAACCCGGACCTGCGGGCGCTGTCGGGCAACCATCTGCGCAGCGGTGCCGATATCACGCTGCACCTGCCTCAGGGCGACCTGCGCATCCTGGCAGTCCACCTCAAGAAGGGCTGCCGCAACATGGCGCTGCAAGGCGCCCGCGGCAGGGACTGCGAGGAGTTGCGGGACCAGATCGCGCCGCTCACCGCCTGGATCGCGGCCCGCGCGCAGGAGAACACGCCGTTCCTGATCCTCGGCGACTTCAATCGCTGGATGGACGGTCACGACTCATTCCTGGCCGCGCTGGACGCGCCGGCACCGCTGCTGCGGGCCACCGAAGGCCGCGCCTCCCCGTGCTGGGGCGGCGAGGCCTTCATCGACCACATCCTGGCCGGCGGCACCGCCATGCGCTGGATACAGCCCGACAGCCTGCGCGTACTCATCTATCGCGAAACCGGCCATGAATGGCAGGACCGCCTTTCGGACCACTGCCCCGTGTCCGTCCGCCTCAACGTACCTGAGTAGAGCGGAGCGCGGAACGCGCGCGGACGCGGTGGAAGCCCTGGGCTTGTTGCCTAGTTCCGATTCAGGGTCGTGGCGAGGCGAATGTATAGAGTCCCTCGGCGATCGGCGGACCGACGATAACGGTGCCAAATCGGTTCGCATTGGCCGCGGCGGCAGCGAGATCGTTTTTCGTCGCGATGTTTTGCCTGAGCAATTCCTCGATACGCCCCGGCGAGAAAACGAGCAGGAAGTGAACAGGAGTGTTCGTCATATTCGCCCAGGCATGAGGCACACCCCGCCTGACGGTGACCGCGGTCCCCGCCGGGACGTCAACCGGTTCGTGGCCATTTGCCACGCGCAACGTACCTTCCAGGATGAGGAAGTGCTCATCCTCGTGCTTGTGGAGATGCATGGGCACACCGTTGCCGGGATCGGCGACCACCTCGAGCATCACGTAAGCGCCTGCCGTTTCCTCATTGGAGACGCGGAAATTGAAGCGTTCTCCCGGTGTCACCTCCAACCACTCACCGCTGGTCTGCCGGGGCACCGGCACATTTGCAATCGTCATCTCAGGTTTTCCTTCTGTTGCTGCCGAAACCGACCGAGAGCGGCAGGCCGCCTGCCTCGCACAGATCGAACGATGAGGGTGGGGCGCTACCCGGTCGTGTCACAAGACGGGCAATCGGGTTACAAATGAAACATTGCCTCGAAGCGGCGTGCCGCGGGC
>DASQVN010000161.1:0-6034 GCA_035640755.1 Rhodopila sp. | reverse complement strand
GGCGAAGTCGTCGGAAGTGTATCTGGGCGATCCGGCATTTCACCGGGAACGGATGATGCAGGTGTGGGGGGCCTAATCATGACGGAGATGACCGAAGCATCGGTGCACGCCGAGGTGCGGGCCTGGCTGGAAGCGAACTGGAGCCCCGATTACGGGCTGGTTGAATGGCGCAACAAGCTGATCGATTCCGGGTGGGGCGTGCCGACCTGGCCGAAGGCCTGGTTTGGGCGTGAGCTATCGCCGGCCCTGGTGCCTGTGGTGGACGAGGAATTCGCCCGCATCGGCGCCGTCGGCGTGGCGAAGACCGGTATCCGGCGCCTGGCGGCGGCGACCCTGCTGGCGCACGGCACGGACGACCAGAAGCAACGCTTCCTGCGCCGCAGCCTGACCGGCGAGGACACGTGGTGCCAGTTGTTCAGTGAGCCGGGCAGCGGCTCCGACCTCGCTGGGGCGACGACGCGGGCGGAGCTCAAGGGCAACCGGTGGGTGATCAACGGGCAGAAGGTCTGGACGACCAGCGCGCATCATGCCGACTGGGGGCTGTTGCTGGCGCGGACGAACTGGGATGTGCCGAAGCACCAGGGGCTGTCGTATTTCATCATCGACATGCATCAGCCGGGCGTGCAGGTGCATCCGCTGCGGCAGATGAACGGGTATGCCTCGTTCAACCAGGTGTTCTTCACCGATGCCGAGGTGCCGCCCGAGAACCTGGTGCTGGACGTCGGCCGCGGCTGGGCCGTGGCGACGACGACCTTGATGCATGAGAGGCGGGAGGCCGACGGCATCCGCACCTGGGGCCAGGGTTCCTCCCGCCAAGGCCGCATCTATGACGAGGAGCGGGCCGAGATCACCACCGTCATGGAGCCCTACAAATGGTATCCACAGCGGGCCGGGCGGGTCGATCTGGTCGTGGAGCGCGCCAAGGCGACGGGCACGATCAATGATCCGGTGGTACGGCAGGAGATCGCGAAGCTGCTGACGTTGTCCAAGTCGGCGGAATGGACGGCGCGGCGCGCGCGGGCGGCGCAGTTGCAAGGGAAACCGCAGGGGCCCGAGGGCAGTCTGGGCAAGCTGGCGTCGAGCCATGTCGCGCGCCTCGCCGCTCGGGTGCATACGATGATCAGTGGGACGGACGCGATGCTCGCCGGTGCGGATGGGCCGTTGAATGGGACGATTGCGGAAATCCTCGTCTCGGTGCCGGCGGGGTCGATTGCCGGCGGCACGGACGAAATCCAGCGGAACATCATCAGCGAGCGTGTGCTGGGGATGCCGAAGGAACCACGGACGGACAATGACCGGCCGTTCCGGGATGTGCCGAAGAACCTGGTGGTGTGAGCGAGGCGGAGGGGAACCATGAGCAGCGGGACAGGACTATCCGAGGCGCTTCGGGTGGTTCCCTCGGGCGGGGTGCCAGGCAATCCCGACTTCGCCGCAGAGGTTACCGGGGTTGATCTGCGGAGCATTGATGACGTGGCGTTCGCCGCGATCCGTCGCGCCTGGATCGAGCATCAGGTGCTGCTGTTCCGTGACCAGCGCCTCAACGATGAGGGTCTGATCGGGTTCTCGCGGCAGCTGGGCGAGCTTGATCACGCACCGATCCAGGAGAATGGGCGGCGCTTCGTGGAGGGGCTGCCGGAAATCTATGTCGTCTCCAACGTCGTGGAAAACGGCGTCGCGATCGGCAGCCTGGGCGCCGGGGAAGCCGTGTGGCATACCGATATGTCCTATCTGGCCGCGCCGCCGAAGGCGAGCCTGCTCTTTGCGCTGGAGATTCCGCCGGCGCGGGGCGACACGTACTTCTGCGACATGTATGCGGCCTACGCGGGATTGCCGGCCGAGTTGCAGCGGCGGCTGGCGGGACTGCGGGTCAAGCATGACGGAACGTACAACAGCGGCGGGTACGTGCGGGAGGGCGTGACGCCGACGGATGATCCGCGGACGGCGCCGGGTACCCTGCATCCGCTTGTCTGCACGCATCCGGAGAGCGGGCGGAAGATGCTCTACCTCGGCCGGCGCCGCCTGGCCTGGATCGAGGGGCTTGGGCTGGCTGAGTCGGACGCCTTGCTGGATGAGATCTGGGGGTACGCAACCCGGCCGGAGATCACCTGGCGGCACCGTTGGCATGTCGGCGACCTCGTATTGTGGGACAACCGTTGCACGATGCACCGGCGCGATCCGTTCGACCCGGCCTCCCGCCGCGTCATGCACCGCACGCAGGTGAAGGGGGAGGCGCCGCCGGTGGCATAGGCCCGGCGAGCCTGTGCCAGGACCGGTCCGCATCGTGGCGGCTAACGCAGGTCGGCATAGGGCCGCCCCTTCGGGTCATTGCCTTCGGGAAAGAACCGCCGCGCAAGCGGCTTCTTCACCCGCGCCGCCTTCCGCTCCTCCAGCCCCTGCAACTCATCCAGCCGGCGGATGAACAGCAGATAGGTGATCTGCTCGATGACCTCCAGCGGGTTGGAAATCCCGCCGGTCCAGAAACTGTCCCAGATCCGGTCGATCTGGCTGCGAAGCTCGCCGGTAACCATCGTCTCCCCTGACACGCTCCGGACCCGGCCACATAGGCCCGAGTCCCGACGCGCCGTTCTCGCGGCAAAACGGCTACCTGGCCAGTGCTATTCGTCCCCCCTCCGCGGCCCCCCGCCTCCTCGGAGACCTCCGTGGTGAAAGATCCCGCCCCATCCACGACCCCTACGACCGACGATCCGCCTCAAACAACCCCGCCAGCTCCTCCGCCGCCTGCTGCGTGCTCTGGATCAGCTGCTTCTCGTCCTTGTAGACCGCATGCGCCTCCCGCAGCGCGCGCTCGTCGTGGTCCCGGAACAACGCGACCGACCGCGCCGCCTCCTTCGCCGGCACCCCCAGCATGGTCAGCGCGCCCTTTGCCATTTCCAGGCTGGAATAGAACGTATCCCGGACCAGCCCATCGACCTTGCGGTCCATCAACAGATACGCATGTCGCCGGTTACGGGCACGCGCCATGATCCGCAGCTGCGGGAAGTTCAGCCGAGCGACATCGACGACGCGCAGCACGTCCTCCATGTTGTCCAGCGCGACGATCAGCAGCTTCGCGCTCCCGGCGCCCGCCGCGCGCAGCAGGTCGGGGCGCGTCGGATCGCCGAAATACACCTTGTTGCCGAACCGGCGCACCACCTCCAACTGCCCGGGGTCGCCCTCCAGCGCGGTGAACCGGATGCCGTACATCCGCAGAACCCGCCCGATCACCTGCCCGACGCGGCCGAAGCCGCAGATGATGACCGGCGCGTCCTGCGGCTCGATCCGGTCGAACACCGGCGGCGCCTTGGGCTTCAGGCGCGGCAGCAGGAACCGCTCCGACAGTGCGAACAGCACCGGCGTCGCCGCCATCGACACGGAGGCAATCAGCGTCGCCATGTCCGCATCCGCCTGCCGCAGCGCCCCGGCCGAGACCGCGGCACCGAACAGCACGAAACTGAACTCGCTGGCCTGCGGCAACGCCAGGCTGAACCGCACCGCGTTCGCCACGTCCTGGCGCGAGAGCAGCGCCAAGGCGAACCCGATCACGATCTTCGCCGCCAGCAGCGCCGTGGTCGCCAGCAGCAGCCAGCCCGGATGCACCAGCGCCAGTCCCAGATCAGCCGACATGCCGACCGAGATGAAGAAGAACCCGAGCAGCAGCCCCTCGAATGGGGCGATGTCGGCCTGCAGCTCGTGCCGGAATTCCGATTGCGACAGCAGCACCCCGGCCATGAACGCCCCCAGCGACATCGACAGCCCCGCCAGGCTGGCGATGTAGGCGGTGGCCGCGACGATCAGCAGCGCGGTGGTGGTGAACAGCTCGGGCGTGCGGGTGCCGCTGATGCCGCGCATGATCGGTGGGATCGCATACCGCCCACCCCACAGGATCACCGCCACCGCCGCCGCGGCACGGGCGACATCGCGCCATGGCAGATGGTCGGGCAGCGTGTCGTCGGCCAGCAGCGGCACCAGGGCGACCAGCGGGATGAACGCCAGGTCCTGGAACAACAGCACCGCAAACCCGTCCCGCCCCGCCGGACTCTTCAGCAGGTCCCGCTCCGCCAGCATCGGCAGCACGATCGCGGTGGAGGACATCGCCAGCCCCGCGCCCAGCACCACGGCACCAGCCCAATTCACCCCCGCCGCGTGCACCAGCGCCGCGATCGCCGCGCCGCTCGCCACGACCTGGCCGGTGCCCAGACCGAACACCGCGTGGCGCATCACCCACAGGCGCCGCGGCCGCAATTCGAGCCCGATCAGGAACAGCAGCATCACCACGCCCAGCTCGGACACGCCGGCGATCTGCCCGACATCGGTGACCAGCCGCAGCCCCGACGGCCCGATCGCCACGCCCGCCAGCAGATAGCCAAGCACGCTGCCAAGCCCCGCCATGCGCGTCAGCGGCACGGCGATCGTTGCCGCCGCCAGCAGCGCCACCAGCGTCGTCAGCATCAGTAGCCGCGCGCGATGTCGAAGCGGTTGGGCAAGGGCTTCCCGTCACGCCAGGCCCGCAGGTTCTCCAGGAAGATGTCCAGGCTCCGCGGATTGTACGTCGCCGGATCATCGGCCGAGGTGTGCGGGCTGATGATCACGTTCCGCGTGGACCACAGCCTGTGCCCATGCGGTATCGGCTCGGGCGTGAACACGTCCAGCACGGCGCCGGACAGGTGCTCCTGGTCCAGCAGGTCGCACAGCGCGTCCTGGTCGATCAGCTCGCCGCGGCCGATATTCACCACCCCCGCACTCGGCGGCAGGCATTCCAGCCGCTGGCGCGTGATCAGCCCGCGCGTCGCCGCGGTCAGTGGGCAGGCGAGCACCAGGAACTCGGTGTCCGGCAGCACGGAATCCAGTGCATCGGTCCCGATCACCTGCACACATGCTGGATGCGGGCGCGGATGCGCGCGCACGCCGGTCACCCGCATGCCAAAGCGCGCCGCCTGTTCGGCCGCCGCCCCGCCCAACGTGCCCAGGCCGACGATGGTGACGTTGCGGCTACGGAGCACGGCGCCCCACAACTTGCGCCAGGTGCCCAGGCGCTGGTGCGTCACCATCGCCGGCACCCGGTTGGCCAGCATCAGCAGCGACATGATCGCGAACTCGCCCGATTTCTGCGCATGCGTGCCGCGGTTGTTCATCAGGATCACCCCCGGCGGCAGCCAGTCGAACGGCGCCAGCGCATCCAGCCCCGCGTTGGTCAGAAACAAAAGCTGCAGCCTCGGCGCCTCGCACGGAAACAGGGCGCGGATGACGCTGACATCGGTGATCAGTGCCTCGGCCTCCTTCATCGCGGCGACGAAGTCGGCATGGGTAACGCCGATGCTGACCTCATGCCCCTGCCCGATATCCGGCGCGCGCGCGGCAGCGGCGTCCCACATCTTGCGGGAGAAATCGAACAGCGGGTCGTTGTCCGGGTTCTGCAGGTGGATGCGCATGCATAGAGGCTGCCACACCAGGATGAGGATGGCGATGCCCCCGGGTACGTATGGGGTATGTGCGGTCAGCCGGACCAAGCAAAGGTGATTCCGCCAGCCAGAACCGGCTCCTGCCCACCGTGTTGGCTGACCACGTGCCGACTGGATCGGAGGAACTCGGACATGGCACATGCCGACGCAAAACAGAAGCTGCTGGCCTTCCTTGAGGAGAAGGCGTTTCAGCCCGTCATGCGCGCCGACCCGGCCAGGTACCCCGAGAACAAGCGCGACATGCTGAAGGATGTGCAACGCCGCACGGAAACCGAGATCAAGCGCTTCCATGGCTACCGATCGGCCGACGACGTGGTGGCCAACTTCAGGCGGGATCTCGATTCCGGGCCGGCGAGGAAGGTGCACCGCGAATTGAAGGACCTGGGCCTGCCGACCATCAACGATATCCGGGAGGAATTTGAGACACTGGCGCAGGAGCTCGGCCACACCTGACCTGACCGCTTGATAAACCGCGCATCCGCCCCGCCGCTTGCACCGGCCCGGCGCGTGCCGGCCCTGCTGGTCGCCGTGGGCATTCTGATGATCGGCGGAACACTGCCGGCCCCGCTGTACCT
>DASQVN010000160.1:0-2014 GCA_035640755.1 Rhodopila sp. | reverse complement strand
AGCTGTTAAGTTATAGAGCAGGTTCACCCACGCGCACGTCCGTCTCTCCCGCGGTCTGCCCTGGGATGATCTTATGGCGCCGGGTGTGCGCCTGGAAGGTCAAACTTGCGGTCTGTGTCGCATCCGAGGGTCTGCCGGGATCTTTCTTTTCGCGCACGGCGCACTATCGTATTGATTTGTTTCCACCCGGATGCCCCCGCCCCGACCTGAGCACACCCACCTGAGCATACCGACCTGAGCACATGGATCGAATCTTCCGGCTTGCCGGCCGCGTGCTCGCCGTGGTCGGCATCATCATCCTGCTGCTGGCCGGGCTCGCCGCCGGGGCCGTCTGGCTGACCCTGCCGTCGCGGTCCGAAGCGGCGCGGATCGCCGATCTGTCGGGGCCCGCCGATATCACCTATGATCCCGACTGGGTGCCGCGGATCCGTGCCTCCACCCCGCTGGATGCGGCGGCGGCACTGGGGTTCGTGCATGCGCGCGACCGGATGTTCCAGATGGAGCTGATGCGGCGCGCCGCCAGCGGCCGGCTGTCCGAGATCGCCGGGCCGGCGACACTCGGCATCGACCGGATGATGCGCACCCTCGGCCTGCGGCAGCGCGCGGTAGCCGACCTGGCGACGCTGCCGGACGACGCGCGGGCGTTGCTGGAGGCCTATGCGCGCGGGGTGAACGCCTGGATCTCGCTCAAGGGCCGGTTCGCCGCGCCGGAGTTCCTGGTCCTCGGCCCGCCCGAGCCGTGGCAGCCGACGGACAGCCTGCTCTGGGCCAAGACGATGGCGCTGTCCCTGTCGATGAACTGGCGGCAGGAGCTCGGGCGCCTGGCGCTGGCGGGAAAGGCCTCCCCGGCGCTGCTCGATGCGCTGTGGCCGCCGCGGGAGGGCGTGCCGGCGCCGGACGCGATGGCAACCCCGCCGACCCGGTTCGCCGATGCGGCATTCCGGCTGCTGCAGGTGCTGCCGGGGTTTCCGGCGCCGTTCACGCAGCCGCAGAGGGCGTCGAACGAATGGGCGGTGGACGGGCGGCACAGTGCGAACGGCGCGCCGCTGCTGGCCGGGGACCCGCATCTCGGGTTCAGCTTTCCGGGAATCTGGTACCTGGCGCGGATCGACACCTCCTCGGGCGTGATGGCGGGGGCGACGGCACCGGGGGTGCCGTTCCTGGTGCTGGGGCACAACGGCAAGATCGCCTGGACCTTCACCACCACCGGGGCGGATGTGCAGGACGTGTTCATCGAGACGCCGGCAGGACCGGGGTACTACAAGACCCCCGACGGGCCGCGCCCGTTCACGGTGCGGGAGGAGCGGATCGGCGTGCGCGGCCAGGCCGACCAGATGCTGGTGGTGCGGGAGACGCGGCATGGGCCGGTGATCAGCGACCTCGATAACCCGTCGGGTCCGATCCTCGCGGTGGCGATGGCCAACCTCCAGCCGAACGACATCGCCGCGGCCGGGCTGCTCGCGCTGAACCAGGCGGGGTCGGTGGAGGAAGCCGGAAAGGCCGCGGCGATGATCACCTCCCCGGTGCAGAACCTGCTGGTGGCGGATGCGAACCACATCGGGCTGTTCGTCACCGGACGGGTGCCGATCCGCAAGGCGGGGGACGGCAGCGCACCGGTGCCGGGCGACGGCTCGCATGACTGGATCGGCTGGGCGGCAGGCGGACAGTTGCCGCATATCGTGGCGCCGGACAGCGGGCATCTGGTGAACGCAAATGAGCCGGTGTGGCCCCCCGATTTCGCGCGGCAAATGGCGCGGGACACGTTCGGCGACTGGCGCGCGGCGCGCATCCGCGAGATGCTGGCAGGCTCGGAGCGGCACACCGCGGCCGGGTTCGCGGCGATGCAAACCGACGTCGTCGATCCGTTCGCGCACAAGGTGCTGCCGGTGCTGCTGGCGGTTCCGGGCACAACGGGCCGAGCGGCGGAGGCGCTGGGGTTGTTGCGGGGCTGGGACGGCAAGGCGGTCATGGACAACCCTGCCCCGCTGATTTTCAACGCCTGGGTCACCGCGTT
>DASQVN010000159.1:0-2136 GCA_035640755.1 Rhodopila sp. | reverse complement strand
TTGTCGGGTCTGATCGTGCTGATCCCGAAGCCGGATCACCTGCTGCTCGACAACATTGCGGTCGATCCGGCGCGGCACAGCCGTGGCATCGGCCGCGCACTGCTGCGGTTTGCGGAGTCCGAGGCAGCCCGCCGCGGCTACACGGAACTGCGCCTTTACACCCATGAAAAGATGACCGAGAATCTGGCCATGTACCCCGCCCTCGGCTGGCAGGAGACGGGACGCGCCGAGCAGGATGGCTATCACCGGGTCTTTTTCCGCAAGACGGCTGCACCACCTGCACGCACTGTTCCCTGACGCGACGCCGCTGTGTCCGCTTGCCCAGGGGCACGCAAACCTGTCGTCATCTCCTGGTATCTGGCCGCATGATCGCACATCCCGCCGGCCCCTCCGCGCCGTTCTCCACCCCCATCGACGTCGATGGCGCCGTCGTCGGCACTGCCATCCGGCAGTCCGACGGCGTACGCTTCATCGCCGCCAGCCTGAACGTCGGCGAAATGGACCAGACCCTCTGGCCGACCCTCGATGCCGTCCGCACTGCCGCGCGCCAGCTTGTGAGGACCGGCCGGATCGACAATCTGCAGCCGAACGACATGGACGACTGACCGCGCCCACGTGCCCAGGGTTTGTTGTGGGAGGGCCTTGTTGTGCCAAAGCGGTGTTCGGGCGCGTGATTCACGGTTTTCGACCAATCCGCCTCAGACGACCACGCAACAACCACGGAGCCCGAGATGCCAGATACCGCAGACCTGTTCGAGATCATGCGCACCACGCGCTCGATGCGCCGCCTGAAGCCTGATCCGGTGCCGGACGCGCTGCTCAGCCAGGTGCTGGAGGCCGGCACCTGCGCACCCAGCGGCGGCAACACGCAGTCCTGGCGCTTCCTGGTCATCCGCGCCCCCGCCATCAAGCAGGCCGCTGCCGCCTGGTACCGCAAGGGCTGGCACGAAACGGTCGGCCCCCGCTACCGCGCGGGCGGCGCCTCGCCCGGCATGTCACCGGAACAATTCAACCGCCTGCTCGACGCCGCCGAGTATCTGGCCGACCACATCCATGAAGCCCCGGCCTGGATCGTGCCCTGCTGGGCCGGCCCGCGCGGCTCCGGCGCCTCGGTCTTTCCCGCGGTGCAGAACATGCTGCTTGCTGCCCGCGCACTCGGCCTGGGCGCCACGCTGACCACGCTCTATCTGCTGCACGAGAAGGAAGCCGAGGCCGCGATGGGCATCCCGGACGGCTACCATTCGTACGCCATCCTGCCGATCGGCTTTCCCAGGGGAAAATTCGGCCCGGTCCGCCGAGCCCCTCTGGCCGAGGTTGTGTATGACGATGTATGGGGCCGTGCGTGGAGCGGTAACCCGGCCTGACACCCGTATTCCAGGCGGACGGCCCCGCGGCTATTCTTGCCCTGCGGCAAACTCGCCCTGGGGCAAACCCGCCCTGGGGCAAACTCGGGAGTCGAACCATGCTGACACGCCGTGCCCTGCTGACGGCATCCGCAGGAAGCCCGCTGGCAATCGCAGCCTCGGCCCGCCTCGCACGGGCCGCCACGCCCCACAACGTGGTCGCCATGGCGAAGCAGATCGACGACATCATCAGCTTCGACCCCGCGGAATCATACGAGTTCAGCAACAACGAGGTTGACGGCAACGTCTATCGGCGCCTGGTCGCGCCCGACCATGCCGATAACACCAAGCTCATCGGCGACGCCGCTGAATCCTGGACCGTCAGCGAGGACGGCAAGGTCTTCACCTTCAGGCTGAAGCCCGATGTCGTGTTCCCCTCGGGCAAGGCCGCCACCGCCGAGGATGCTGCGTTCTCCCTCCAGCGCGTCGTCAAGCTCAACAAGACCCCTGGCTTCATCATCACCCAGTTCGGCTTCACCAGGGACAATGTCGATACGCTGATCCGCGCCATCGACGCCCGCACCCTGCGCTTCGAGCTTCCAGCTGTGCAGTCCACCAGCTTTGTGCTGTTTTGCCTCTCCGCCAATGTCGGTTCGATTGTCGAGAAGGCCACGGTCCTCGCCAACGAGGCCAACGGCGACATGGGCAACGCCTGGCTGAAGACCCACAGCGCCGGCGCCGGCGGCTATCAGCTTGCCTCCTACGCCGCCAGTGATCACGTCACCCTCGACGC
>DASQVN010000158.1:0-4800 GCA_035640755.1 Rhodopila sp. | reverse complement strand
TGTCGCGCTGCGCGTCGGTGCGCTGGGCGCCGTGGTGCTGGTGGTGTGCTGGCTGGCCGGGTTTGCCTGGTTCATCCGGCTGACGCGGCAATCGGCGGACCCGCTGCCGCCGCATGTCGACGGCGTGGTGGCGCTGACCGGCGGGGCGGGGCGGGTGGAGATGGCGCTGCACCTGCTGGCGAGCGGCCGAGCGGAGCGGCTGCTGATCACCGGGATTGGCGGCGGGACCGAGCTGGGCACGCTGGGCCGCATCGCTGGCGTCGACACCGCGCCGCTCGTATCGCGGATCACGTTGGGCCGCTATGCGGCCTCGACCCGGGGCAATGGAGTCGAGACGGCCGCCTGGGCGGAGCAGAACCGGATTCGCACGTTGATCGTGGTGACGGCGTCATATCACATGCCGCGGGCGCTGGCGGCGCTGCGCCAGGCGCTGCCGGACGTGCAGCTGCTGCCGCTGCCGGTGCGTCCGCACGCGCACGATGTACATGTTCTGGCAGAACATATACATCCAGAAGAGGCAGAGCATGATCCGGCCGGCGAGCGCGGGCCCGGCCTGCGGCTGGAGGCCTCGGAGTACGTGAAATATCTGGTGACCATCTCCGGCCTGTCGGAATGGTTCCCGCGGCGGGAGGCTACGGCAGTTCCGGCCGCGGTGCCGGGGGCGCAGGTATGATCCTGCTGCGCTCCGCGCTGTTCAACCTCTACTTCTTCGGGCTGACGTTCGTGCTCACGCTTGCCGCCTCGGCGGCGCGGGTCGCGGGGGGGCGGCACGTCGCGGCGGTTGGGCGGCTCTGGGCGCGCTGCCTGCTGGCCGGGGCGCGCGTGATCTGCGGCATCCGTGTGAGCATGGAAGGGATGGAGCATATCCCTTCGCATGGGGGCGCACTGATCGCTTCGCGCCATGAGTCGGCATTCGACACGTTCATCTGGATGACTCTGCTGCCCCGCTGCTCCTACGTGCTGAAGCAGGAGCTGGTGCGGATTCCGCTGTTCGGTCCGCTGCTCACGGCCGCGGGCATGATCGCGATTGACCGCAGCGCCGGCGGCGCGGCGCTGCGCGCGTTGCTGCGGGCCGGGGAGGCGGCGGCCCGCGAGGCCCGCCAGATCGTCATTTTCCCCGAGGGGACCCGCAGCGGGCATGGCCACCCGCGGCCGCTGCAGCCGGGAATTGCCGCGCTGGCGGTGCGGACCGGCCTGCCGGTGATTCCGGTGGCGACCGATTCCGGCCTCTGCTGGGGACGCCGGGCATTCCGCAAGCGGCCCGGCACGGTCCGCATCGTGATCGGTCGGCCGATTCCGCCGCATGCCGACCGCAAGGTCCTGATGCAGGCGGTGGCGGCTGGGATCAGTCTGCTGGACTACGACCCGGACGCGCCGCGGCGTTCGGCGGCATGATCTTGTGGAAAACTCTGTGCACAGGTGGGGATGAAACCTGTCAGACCTGTTGAAGGACCGCAGGTAAACCCTTTAGAAACCAGACGAATGTAACGAATTGAATCGCTGCCGCTTCGATTGCCGACTCTGGGGATAAATGTGGCTAGCACTACCTGTGGTTGTAATTGTCTATTTTTGGATTGTCTCAATGTCGTTGACTGACCGGAGCCCGTCCGGGTCGGCGCCTGCAGGCCCCTGGGGCGCACGGCGATGAGGCGGCGGGTCTGGCTTGTTCTGCTGGTCTTCGTGGCGGTGCTGGCTGCCGGTGACTGGGCCTATTGGCAGATGGCGACGCAGCGGCTGCGTCAGGCGATCAACCAATGGGAGGACGACCTGCGCGCGAAGGGGTGGGAGGTCGGGGCCGGCGCGCTCTCGGACTCCGGATGGCCGGTGGCGGCGCGGGTTTCGGTGGCAAACCTGACCCTGCGGCACGGTCCGCAGACGGTGCCCGGGCTGATCGAGGTCACGGCGCCGGTGGTGACGCTGTCGTTGCCGGTGATCCAGCCGGCCGAACCGCGGGTGATCATCGACGGCCCGGTCCATGTCAGGGTGGATGGGCTCCAGGATATGGTGGTGACCGCGGATCAACTCGTGCTGGGCATCCGCCTGCGGCGCTCCGGCCCTGCGCCGGTGTCGCTGCGCGGCCAGGACACTCGGTTGGAGGCGGCGGATGGCAGCTGGCGCACGGCGGTCAGGCAGTTGACGGCGGATGCGAGCCTGGATGAGGTCGCCGGCAACGGACAGTCCGATCGTGTGGCCGAGTTCCAGGTGCACGCCGAGGGCATCACGCTGCCGCCACATATGAAATGGCCGCTCGGGCAGGCAGTCGCGGTGCTGCAGATGCAGGGGGTGGTGCATGGCCCGCTGCCGGCTGCCGGTCCGGTCACGCCGGCGATCACCCCTTGGGCCGAAACCTGGCGCAACAACGGCGGGTCGGTCGAGATTTCACATTTCGTTGCGGATTGGGGTCCCCTGGCGTTGACGGGTTCCGCCACGCTGGCGCTGGATGAGCAACTCCAGCCGATGGGCACCGGGACTGCGCACCTTGTCGGCTATGCCGAGGCGTTGGACCGGTTTGCCGCGGCTGGGCTGATGACGCGGTCTGCCGCGACAGCGGCGAAGGCGGTGCTGTCGTTGATGGCGGGTGTGGGGGAGGGGGATGTGCCGCCGGCCGTTGATGTACCGCTGACACTGCAATATCGCACACTTTCCATGCGGCAGGTGCCGCTGGTGCGGTTTCCGGAGCTGGACTGGCCGCCGGCACGGTGATAGAGTGCGCGTATGCGTTGCAAACCCCTCATGCATCGAATTAGCGGCCCGGCTGCCTGAGCAGCCGGGGATCATCCCGCTTTTTTCGATCGCCTGACCAGGGGTTTCCGTGATGTCCACCCATCAATCCGTGCGTTTCCTGCTGGATGCCGATTGCCATCCAGGGCTGTTGCCGCGCCTGCTGCAACCGTATGCCAAGCGTGACCTGGTGCCCGACCGGATGTGGTCGCACCGCTCCGGCGATACGATGCACGTCGAGATCGCCATGGAGGCGATGCCGGAGGAGTATGTCCACCTCGTCGAAGGCAATCTGCGGCAGGTTGTCGGCGTGCGTAGCGTGACGCGCGTGACCCGATCCCGCCTGCGGCAGGTCGCGTGAGAGGCGTCTGATGGTTGCTGCGCAGACCGGTCGGCCCGAGGGGCCGCCGGTATCAAGCGGGCTCTGAGGCAGCGCTAGGCGTCGGGGTCTTGTCGGGGTAGCGGCACCATGGCGCGGCGACGCAGCGCCAGCACTCCGGCCGGCGCGCCTTGCAGACGTAGCGGCCGTGCAGGATCAGCCAGTGATGCGCGTTGCGCAGCAGCTCGGGCGGGATGCGCTTCACCAGGCTGTCCTCGACCTCCCGCGGGGTCTTGCCAGGCGCGATACCGGTGCGGTTGCCCAGGCGGAAGATGTGCGTATCCACCGCCATGGTGCTTTCGCCGAAGGCGACGTTCAGCACCACGTTGGCGGTCTTGCGGCCGACTCCGGGGAGGGATTCCAGCGCCGCCCGCTCGCGCGGCACCTGGCCGCCGAAACGTTCCTCCAGCGCCTGCGCCAGGGCGACGACGTTGCGGGCCTTGGTCTGCCAGAGCCCGATCGAGCGGATGTGCGATGCGACGCCATCGACGCCGAGCTGGATCATGGCCTTCGGGGTGGGGGCGACCTGAAAGAGGGTCTGGGTGGCGCGATTGACCGAGACATCGGTTGCCTGCGCCGAGAGCACCACGGAAATGAGCAGTGTGAACGGGTCGGTGTAGGTCAGCTCGCTCTCCGGCGCGGGGTTGTGCGCGGCGAGGGCCTCGATGAAGCCGCGCACCTCGGCTTGCGTCATCGTTGGGGCTCGCGTCATCGTTGGGGGCCGCGTCATTGTGGGCGGCTTTTTGGGGACGGGCGGCATTCAGGGGTTCAACCTGGCGTCGGCCGCGGTGAGCAGGCGGCACAGGCGTTCCGCCCAGGCGCGCTGGCCGGCGTCGCCGGCGATGAGGTCCTGGCGGATTTCGATCTCCACGTGCGGTAGGCCGCGCCGTTCCGCGTGTATGGGGATGCCGTAGTCGCTGGTCTCGGTGATCGCGTAGGGGGCGTTGTCGCCGATGACCAGGTCGCCTTCGGCTTCCAGGAGGTCCAGCAGGATGCGTGAGAACGTCGGGTCCCTGTTGTACAGCACGCCGATCTGCATCGCTCGGCTCTCGCCCTTGAAGACCGGGGTGAAGCTATGCATCGCCACCACGATCGTGCGCCGCCCGGCGTCGCGCCTGGCGTTGAGCAGCGCGGTGATCCGGTTGTGGTAGGGGGTGAAGATGGCATCGACCCGCGCCGCCTTGTCGGCGGCTGTCAGGTTGATGTTGCCGGGGATCGGGGTGTGCTCACTGAGTTCGGGCATCGCCGAGGGCCAGGACGGGTCGCGGTTGCAGTCGATCACCAGCCGCGAATAGGTCTGCAGCACCGCGGTCGCGTCGAGCAGCGCCGACAGATGCTCGGTTGTCGCGGCGATGCCGATGTCCCAGGCGATGTGCCGCTCCATCTCGGCCTTCGGGACGCCTAGGTCGCCCAGCGCCATCGGGATCGCGCGTCCGGCATGATCGGCGGTCAGGAAGAAGTCGGAGGCGCCGGTCTCACGCAGGACGCGGAACGGGGCGGGATCGGCGGGAGTCAGTAGCGGCATGGCGGCAGCGGCATGGGGGTCCCTGTGACAAGGCTGCCACCATGCGCTAAGCTCGCGGCATGGACAAGGAATGGGACAAGGAAAGCAAGAGGGCCCATCACGATCTGGGCGGTGCCGCCAAGTTCATGTGCGAGCCGGTGGATACCGCGCCGCACGCGCTGACCGCGTTCGACCG
>DASQVN010000157.1:0-2678 GCA_035640755.1 Rhodopila sp. | reverse complement strand
CTCGATGCGCAGGATGTTGGCGGCGCGGCGGTAGGCGAGCAGCAGATTGGCGCCGTCCGGGGTCTGCAGGAACGTGCTCACGGCCTCGGTGCGGGCCAGCAGGCGGGTCAGGTCATCGTCCTCGGCAGCCTGGAAGACCGCGGCGAGCACATCGTGGCGGGCGCCCTCGGTGCGGAGCTGGACGATCAGGCGTTCGATGATGAAGGCGAAGACGGACTGGGCGGTGTCCTGGCCGGTGCCGGTGGCGGACAGCAGCTCGCGGAGATGCAGGCGCAGAACGTTTTCGCGGATAACGCGGATCACGCCCAAGGCTGCTCGTCGGAGCGCATAGGGGTCACCCGAGCCGGTGGGTTTCTCGCCGATGGTGAAGAAGCCGGTAAGCTGGTCCAGCTTGTCGGCCAGGGCGACGGCGATGGAGACGGGGGCCGAGGGGGCGGGTTCGTTCGGGCCGCGCGGGGCGTAATGGTCGCGGATAGCGTCGGCGACCTCCGGCGGTTCACCGTCGTGCAGGGCGTAGTAGCGGCCCATGACGCCCTGGAGTTCGGGAAACTCGCCCACCATGCCGGACACGAGGTCCGCCTTGGCGAGGGCGGCGGCACGGGCGGCCTTCGCGGGATCGGCGCCGACCAGGGGGGCGATGGTCTCGGCCAGGCGGACCAGGCGGCGTACGCGGTCGCCCTGCGTGCCGAGCTTGGCCTGGAATGTGATAGAGTCGAGGGTGGGGATGCGGGAGTCGAGGCGGGTCCTGCGGTCGAGGTCCCAGAAATGGCGGGCATCTGCGAAGCGGGCGCGCAGGACGCGTTCGTTGCCGGCAATCGTCGCGGCGCCATCGTCGTCGGCCTGAATGTTGGCGACGAAGGCGAACCAGGGGGCGGCGGCGCCATCAGCTGTGCGTAGCGCGAAATAGCGCTGGTTGACGCGCATCGAGACCTGCATGACCTCGGGCGGCAGGTCCATGTGCTCCTCGGCGATGCGGCCAAGGTGGGGGACGGGCCATTCAACCAGGCCGGCGACTTCCTCCAGCAGGCCGGGGTCATCCACCACGGTCAGGCCCCTTTCGGCGGCGAGGCCGGCGATGCGATCGGCGATCACCTGCTTGCGGTGCTCGACGTCCACCAGCACGCGGCGGGCGGTGAGCTGGTCCTGCCAATCCCTGAGGCCGGAGACCGGGAAGGCGCCCGGGGCATGGAAGCGGTGGCCCTCGGTCAGGTTGCTGCTGGCGAGGCCATGGCCGTCGTCGTCGCCTTCGCGCAAGTCGAAGGGAACGATGGCGCCGTCGAGCAGGCAGGTGATGCGGCGCAGCGGGCGGACCCACATAAAGCTGCTGGTGCCGCCCCAGCGCATCGACTTGGGCCAGGAGAAGCGGCGCAGCAGGCCGGGCATGGTGCTGGCAATCACTTCCGTGGCGGAGACGGCGGCGGCGGATTTTTCCAGCACCCAGTAGTCGCCTTCCTGGCGCAGCTGGTCGCGGGTGGCATTGTGCTTGCGCAGGAAGCCGGTGAGCGCCTGTTCGGGGGCGCTGACGCGGGGACCGCGCTCGGTTGTGGAGGAGGCGGCGACTTCCGGAGCGAGCTGGGCGGCGAGGGCGAGGCGGCGGGGGCCGAAGAAGGTTTCGATGTTGGACGGGGACAGCGGGGCGAGCGCGGTGGTGACTGCCCGTGCCAGCTCGACCGCGGCGCCGCGTTGCATGCGCGCGGGGATTTCCTCGCTGAAGAGCTCAAGGAACAGGTCAGGCATGCGTCAGTCCTTCAGCGCCGGCTCGATGTCGGTTTGGGCGAAATCGGTGCCGACGAAAAGCAGCGGCTCATTGACCAATTTTGCCAGAGCGTAGGCGAAGCAATCGCCATAGTTCAGTTTTGCCGGGTGATAACCCCGACCATAATCGGCATAGGCACGCCTGGCACGATAGGCCAATTCGACGCTGACCGGCAGGAGTTGGATACCCAGTTCCTCGATCAGGTCCTCAAAGCGCACCTGTGCCTTCGGATTCCGCCGAGCGTCCACGACGATGGCGACTTCGACCCAGTTCGCAACCGACATGCGCAGGGCTGGGGCATCTATCATGGCGGCGAGCACGCGTGGCTCTTCCGGCTCATTCTGAATGACTGCCATTAGGGCAGAGCTGTCCACGATCATGCAGCTATCATCGTGGCAGGCCGGTTTTGTCGTCGTACAGCCAACTGTGGTCAGAGCTGACGTTGCCGGCCGTTGCTTCCCGGATATCCGCGGCAATCACCCGTATCCGCGCCATCCGGGCTGCACGATCCTGCTCCTGCGCACCATGCCTTGGCGCGGGCTTGCTTTCCGACACCCTCTGCAGCCGCTGCTTCAGTGCTTCGACCACGGCCACGTCCAAGTCCTCCCCGGTCAGATCTGACAGGCGGGTCGACAGACGGCGTGCATCATCGCCCAGAACGATAAGCTGGTCGGCCATGGTTATCTTGCAGAAGCGTTTGAGGGGTAACATAATCAGCGCTCCCCGGCCACCCAGACCTCGCAGCAGCCTTTCGCCAGGGCGCGGACGCGGCCAATGTAGCTGGCACGTTCAGTCACGCTGATGACGCCGCGGGCATCGAGCAGGTTGAACAAGTGGCTGGCCTTGATGCACTGGTCATAGGCCGGCAGGGCGAGGTTGCAGGCCAGCAGGGCGGCGCATTCCTTCTCGGCATCGGCGAAGT
>DASQVN010000156.1:0-3494 GCA_035640755.1 Rhodopila sp. | reverse complement strand
GTCACCGGTGCGGAAGCCGCGTTGCGGGCGGGGGCGCCACAGTTGTCCGATGTGGTACCGGATAATCTGTGCATGGACTGGCATTGGGGGCAGACCGCACAGGTCCAGGAAGTGCTGCGGTCGGCCCCGCATGTCGTGACGATGACGGTGCGCAACCATCGTGTGGTCACCAACCCGATCGAGCCTCGGGGCGTGATCGGCGTATTTGATGGCCGCTACACGCTGCACCTCTCCAGCCAGAGCCTGCACGGCAACCGCGATGCGGCGGCGCGGGCGCTGGGAGTCGCGCCGTCGCAGGTGCGCTTCGTCGCGCCGGACGTGGGCGGCGGGTTCGGCGCGAAGAACTTTGCCTATGCCGAGCACGCACTGATCGCGTGGGCGGCGCGGCGGACCGGGCGCGCGGTGAAATGGGTGGCCAGCCGGTCGGAAACGTTTCTTGCGGACCACCAGGCGCGGGATCACGTCGCGACCGCGACACTGGCACTGGATGAGACTGGGCGGTTCCTGGCGCTGCGGGTGGACAGCATCGCGAACCTCGGCGCCTATATGGCCGGTGGGGCGGGCGGCGTGCAGACCAACCAGTATCCGCATCTGCAAGGCTCGATCTACGACATTCCCGCGGTGGCGCTACGGGTGCGGGCGGCGTTGACCAACACGGCGCCCATCGGAGTCACGCGCGGACCCGGCTTCGCCGAAGCAATCAACATCGTCGAGCGCCTGATCGACGCCGCCGCTCGGCAATGCGGGTTCGACAGGATCGAGCTGCGGCGGCGCAACCTGGCGCGGGCAACACCGATGACCAATGCGCTGGGCTTCGTCGTGGACAGCGGCGATTTCCGCACGCACTTCGAGGAAGCATTGCGGCGGGCCGATGTGGCGGGGTTCGCCGAACGGCGGCGGCGCTCGGAGCAGGCCGGGCGCCGGCGTGGGCTGGGCGTGGCATGCCACGTCAAGGGCACCGGCGGCTCGCCGACCGAGAATGTCGACATCCGGTTCCAACCGAACGGCTCGGTCGATCTGATCACAGGGACGCAGACCATTGGGCAAGGCCATGAGACGACCATGCCGCAGGTCCTGGCCGACCGGCTGGGCGTGCCGAACGACGCGATCCGCCTGGTACAGGGGGATACCGACCTGATCCCACTCGGCGGCGGACATGGCAGCTCCCGTGCGACCTACATGGGCGGAACGGCCATCTGGCGCGCCTCGGAGATCATTGTCGAGAAAGGCACGCGCCTCGCGGCCCAGGCGCTGGAGGCCGCGGAGGCGGACATCGTGTTCGCGGGTGGAACGTTCCGTGTGGCAGGCACGGACCGGGTGGTGACGCTGCTGCAATTGGCCGCGGATCATCCCGGCGCGCTGGATACCTACTACGTCTGGACGCGGGAGGCGATGACGTTCCCCAACGGCACGCATGTGGCCGAGGTCGAGGTCGATCCGGACACCGGCCGCGTGACGCTGGAACGGCTGACGGCGGTGGATGACTACGGCATTCTGGTCAACCCGATGGTCGCCTCCGGCCAGGCGCACGGGGCCATCGCGCAGGGCGCCGGGCAGGCGCTGCTGGAGCATGCGGTGTATGACCGCGCCTCGGGCCAGCCGCTCAGCGGCAGCTTCATGGATTACGCGATGCCGCGGGCCGATGATCTGCCGAGTTTCGATCTGAGCTTTGCCGGGACGCGGTGCACGACCAACCCGGTGGGTGTGAAGGGCTGCGGCGAAGCCGGCGCGATCGCGCTGTTCCCGGCAGTCGGCAACGCGATCGCAGATGCGGTGGGGGTGGAGGCGCTGGACGGTCCCGCCTCACCTTGCCGGGTCTGGCAGGCGATGCATGAAAGGGCGGTGCGATGAAGTTCGGCTTCTGCGTCATGGCCGATATCGATGAGATCGGCTTCTTCAACCAGGCCGAGGCACTGGGTTATCACTCGGTCTGGGTGGCCGACAGCCAGATGATGTTTTCCGACGTCTATGCCGTGTGCGCCTTGGCGGCACGGCAGACACGGACGCTGCGCATCGGGCCGGGCACGGCGATCTGCGGCACCCGGATCGCGCCGGTGCAGGTGGCGGCGATGGCGACGCTGAACCGGATCGCGCCGGGGCGGGTGTTCCTGGGCATCGGCACCGGCAACACCGCGATGCGCACGATGGCCCAGAAGCCGATGAAGATGGCGGCCTTCAGCGAATATCTGCGCGTCACGGCCGCGCTGCTGGATGGGCAGGTCGTGGACTACACGTTCGAGGGACGCACGCGCCCGGTGAAGATGCTGCGGCACGACGACCGGTTCATGAACCTGCGTCCGCGGATTCCGATGTATGTCTCGGGGTTCGGACCACGCGCCATGGCACTGGCAGGCGAGCATGGAGACGGCCTGGTGTTCGCCATCCCACCGCGCGGCGTGCCGGTGCAGGAGGCGCTGGCGCATGCCCGCCAGGGGGCGGCCCAGGGGGCGGGACCGTGGGGGCGGGACATGACCGGCTTCCGCGCTGCAACCCTAACCAACGTGGTCCTGCTGCAGCCGGGGGAGCGGGCGGATTCCGACCGGGTAAAGCAGGTGGTTGGGCCGAACGTGATGGCCAGCGTCTATTACTTCTACGACATGGTTCATGAACGCGGCATCGAGCCGCCGCCGTTTCTTTCCCGTATCTGGAAGCCGTACTGCGCTCTGGTCGAGCAGGTGCCGCCAGAGCACCGGCATTTCCGCACGCATGAGTTCCACTACACCGACCTGCATCCCGGCGAAGCGGAACTGATCGATGAGCAGTTGATCCGGGATACGTGCCTTGTGGGCACGCCCGATGAGCTGATCGAGCGGATACGCGGCCTGGAACGGGACGGGCTGCAGGAAATGATCTTCGCAACCGGGAACACGGCGAAATGGGAACTGGCGGAGCGGTTCTCGCGGGAGGTGATGCGGCGGTTGTGACCGGCTGTCAGGGGCGCTTTAGCCCAGGGCAGCCACATCCTTCAGGTCCTGGGCGCGCTGGGCGCTGCGCCGCTCAAAGCTGGCCTCGTTCTTGGTGCAGATCAGGCTGTGTGGGCTGCCGCGCCGCTCGGTCACGGTATCGACGTCGCAACGGGCCTTCCGTATCGTTTCCTCGACATGATCGCGGTCACTTGCCTTGGCCTTGAGCCGCCAGACCCCGACGCCCGGATCTGCCAGAAACAGCGAAAGCTGCGTGCAAAGGGGGCAGCCGCACGGCACTTCATGCGGCCGGCGCCAGTCGGGGAACGGTTCCAGCGGTTCGGCGATCCGGGCACGCAGATGCTCGAGGCAGGCAAGCCGGAGTTGCTCAACCGCCTCGGGGCGATGGTCCTTGAAATGTTCAAGCAAGGCGCGCGCCGCCGGCACCAGGATCGCGTCCATGTCATAGACCCTCTCCAGGGTCAGGATATGGACGACGGCCCGGAACGCCAGCGCCTGATCGACGGCGCACAGGGCGGTCAGCAGATCGACCACGAACGAGGGTTGCAGCTTCTCGCGCCGGTATTCCAG
>DASQVN010000155.1:0-2050 GCA_035640755.1 Rhodopila sp. | reverse complement strand
CGCCTATAGCGGCGTGCAAGCCGCCGCCAGCCAGCCCCGCGCCTCCGGTTCGAGCGACGGCCCCGCCTTGTCCAGCACCTGCGCGTGGTAGGCATCGATCCAGGCGCGCTCCGCCCTCGTCATCATGTCTGCATCCAGCAGGCGCCGGTCGAACGGCGCCCAAGTCAGCGTCTCAAAGCGCAGGAACGGCTTCGCCGCATCCGGCAACTCGGCTGGCTGCGTCAGCAGCAGATTCTCCAGCCGGACGCCATAGCCGCCGGGCAGGTAGAACCCTGGCTCGTTCGACAGCACCATCCCGGCCTCGATCGGCACAGGGCGGGCGGTACGGGAAATGCTGACCGGCCCCTCGTGAACCGAGAGATAGCTGCCGACCCCGTGCCCGGTGCCATGGTCATAGTCCAGCCCAGCCTGCCAGAGCGCCCGACGGGCCAGCGCATCCAGGTGGGGGCCGGCCACGCCTCTGGGAAAGATGGCAGTCGCGATCCCAATATGCCCCTGCAGTACGCGCGTCACCTGCGCCCGCAGCTCATCCGGCGGATCGCCCGGCCCGGTCCAGACGGTGCGGGTGATGTCGGTGGTGCCGTCGCGGTACTGTGCCCCGGAGTCGATCAGATACACCTCGTTCGGCCTGATCGGCCGGTTCGACTCCGGCGTGACACGATAATGAATGATCGCCCCGTGCTCCCCGGCGCCGGAGATCGCGGGAAAGCTCTCGCCGCAGAACCCCTCGACCTGTCGCCGGAAGCCGAGCAGCGCGTCCGCGGCCGACATCTCGGTCTCCGCTCCGGTCGGCGCCGCGTTGGACAGCCAGTACAGGAAGCGGCAGACCGCCACCGCATCCCGTGCATGGGCGTTGCGCATGCCCTGCTGCTCGACTTCGTTCTTCGATGCCTTCGGCAGCAGGCATGGATCACTCGCCCCCGCTACGGTCGCGCCGGCCTCTCGAAGCTGCTGCGCGAACCAGACCGGGGAACCCATGGGATCAACCCGGACCACCTTGCCCTTCATCTCCCGCAGTGCCGGCAGCAGGGCGCTGCGGTCGGCGACGGCGACATCATTGCCCAGCCACACGCGTGTCTCGGCCGTTAGCCGCTCGGGGCGGAGGAACAGGGTCGCTCGTCCGTCATTGTGCACCACCGCGAACGAGAGGGCGAACGGCGTGAACGGCACGTCAGACCCCCGTATGTTCAACAGCCATGCGATCGAGGCTGGGTCCGTCAGCACGGCGGCATCCTGGCCGGCGTCCGCCAGCAGCTTCGCGATATCCGCGCGCTTGTCCTGTGATGACCGTCCGGCAAAGTCCAGCGGATGGGGAACGACCGCTGCCTCGGGCGGGGCGGGGCGGTCGTGCCACACCGAATCGATCGGGTTGCTGTCCAGCGGTACCATCGTGACGCCGGCGCCGGTATAGCGCGCCAGCCCGTCTTCGCTGATCAGCAGTGGGTCATAGCCGATGCGACTTCCCGCCGGCGCTGTCCGTGCCAGCCAGTCGGGCGGCGGATTCTCCGTGATGTGAAGTTGCTGCCACACCGCCGGATCGGTTTGCGCTGCAAGCTGCAGGAGATAGCGGCCGTCCGTGAACACCGCGCCCGTCTCCGGCAGCACCACCGCCAGGCCGGCGCTTCCGGTGAAGCCGGTCAGCCAGGCGAGCCGTTCGGCCGAGGCGGGCACATATTCCCCCAGGTGCTCATCGGCGCGCGGCACGATGAAGCCGTCTACCCCGCGCCGTGACAGCTCCCGCCGCAGGGCGGAAAGATTTGCGTCCGTCATGATGCATCCTCTTGCAGCATGTTGCGGCAAAATTTCATGGATTCCAGGCGATCTATGCAATCACCGCATGGCAGTTGAGGCAATTTGTCACGATCAATTCGGGATGGCTACGACATATGTTGCACCGCACCAAGCCCGGGGCGCCGCGCCATCCCGACGCGCGTAGTACCGGAGAATGTATGGACGGATGCCATGAACGCGCGCACAGCCAATTCCCAGCTCTCCTTTCAGCTCCCCAGCATGAGCTATATTGACGCCAAGTGGGAAGAGCCCAACCTAC
>DASQVN010000154.1:0-6497 GCA_035640755.1 Rhodopila sp. | reverse complement strand
CAATCGTTTCGACATCCTGGGCGCGCAGGTGCGGGTTGGCGTTCGCCAACTCGGCGATGAGTTCGGATTTTGTCAAGGCACCCCCCCGGGACTCAGTTGCCGGGAGGCTGCCAGATGGCCCACGGGCCGTCAAGGCTAACGCGTTGTGTTAACAGTATTTTCCACAACCCCTGTAGTAACGGCATCAGTTGGCCCGTCAATGCTCGGCGTGCCAGTCCTTCTGCCTCGACATCCTCCACTGGCAGTGTCGCCGGGACATGCTGGGACGCAGCCAGCCAGTTCCGCGCATCCTGCTCCCCGCCGATCGCGTCGATCAGGCCAAGGCTGAGCGCCTGGCGCCCCGTATAGGCGCGGCCATCCGCGAGTGCCTTCACCTTCTGCGGGTCCATGTGCCGGCCGTCCGCGACCATGCCGACGAACTGGTCGTACATGTCGTCAACCAGCCCCTGCATCACCTCCTTCCCCGCGGGCGACAACGGCCGCACCAGGCTCGGCTCATCCTTGAGCGGACCGGAGCGGATCACCTCGGCATTCACCCCGAGCTTGCCCAGCAGGCCGGAAATTTCGCCGGTTTCCAGCAGCACGCCGATCGAGCCGGTCAGCGTCGCCTCATGCGCGAAGATCCGTTGCGCGGGCAGCGCGACCATGTAGCCGGCCGACGCCGCCAGCGATCCCATCGTGACGACGACCGGCTTCTGCGCCGCCACCCGCGCGATCGCGTCGTGCAGGCTTTCGCCGCCGGCGACGCTGCCGCCCGGGCTATTGATCGCCACAATCAGCGCCTTCGTGCTGGCGTCATCCGCCAGCTTGTCGATTGATTCGACCAGTTTCTGGTCCTCGGTGATCAGGCCCCTGACCGTCAACCGCGCGACGTGCGCGCCAAGCGGCGCGATTCGGCCCTTGTTGAAGATGGCAAGCAGCGCCGCAACCACCGCGAGCACGGCGAACACGCGCCAAAAGACAAGGCGGCGCTTGAGGCGCCGCCTGTCCAGTAGAAGATCGGTCTCGAGTGACACGACCGGAAAGCCTCAGCCCTCCTGCGACATCTGGTTGCGGCGACGGATCGCGGCACCCAGGATGTCACCCAGCGAAGCACCGGAATCCGAGGAACCGTACTCGGCCATCGCCTGCTTCTCCTCCTCCATCTCCTTGCCCTTGATGGTCAGGGTGAGCTTGCGGCTCTGGCGGTC
This sequence comes from Rhodopila sp., assembly GCA_035640755.1. Lineage (GTDB taxonomy): Bacteria > Pseudomonadota > Alphaproteobacteria > Acetobacterales > Acetobacteraceae > Rhodopila. The sequence goes on along the minus strand of DASQVN010000154.1, from coordinate 5,307 downwards.
GATCGCGGTGATCTTGGCGTCGACCTTCTCGCCCACCGCGAACCGGTCAGGCCGCTGGTCGGCCTTGTCGCGGGCCAGTTCGGCGCGCCGGATGAAGCCGGTCAGCACGTCGTTGACCTTCACCTCGATGCCGTTCGCCTGCACGGCGGACACCACGCAGGTAACCACATCCCCCTTGTGGACGGTGTCCAGCACGGTGGCGGCCGGGTCGACGCGAAGCTGCTTGATGCCCAGGCTGATGCGCTCCTTCTCGACATCCACGTCCAGCACCTTGGCGCGGACGATCTGGCCCTTCTCGTAGCCTTCCATCGCCGCTTCGCCGGACTCGTCCCACGACAGGTCGGACATGTGGATCATGCCGTCGATATCCGGGGAGAGACCGATGAACAGGCCGAATTCCGTGATGTTGCGGATTTCGCCTTCGACCTCCGATCCAATCGGATGCTCGTCCAGGAACTGCTCCCACGGGTTGCGCTGCACCTGTTTCAGGCCCAGGCTGATGCGGCGCTTCCCGCTGTCCACGTCCAGCACCATGACTTCCACTTCCTGGCTGGTCGAGACGATCTTGCCAGGATGGACGTTCTTCTTGGTCCAGGACATTTCGGAGACGTGCACCAGGCCTTCCACGCCCGGCTCCAGCTCCACGAAAGCGCCGTAGTCGGTGATGTTGGTGACGCGGCCGGTGAAGATCGCGCCCGGCGGATACTTCGCCGCCACACCTTCCCACGGATCGGCCTCAAGCTGCTTCATGCCTAGGCTGATGCGCTGGGTATCGGAGTTGAAGCGGATCACCTGCACCTTGACCTGCTGGCCGATGGTCAGCGCCTCGGACGGGTGATTGATCCGGCGCCAGGCAATGTCGGTGACGTGCAGCAGGCCATCGACGCCGCCCAGATCGACGAAGGCGCCGTAGTCGGTGATGTTCTTCACCACGCCGTCCAGGATCATGCCTTCCTTCAGGCCCTGGATCAGCTCGCTGCGCTGCTCGGCGCGCGTCTCTTCCAGCACCGCGCGGCGGGAGACGACAATGTTGCCGCGCGCACGGTCCATCTTCAGGATCTGGAACGGCTGCGGCGTGCCCATCAGCGGCGCAACGTCGCGCACCGGCCGGATATCGACCTGGCTGCCGGGCAGGAACGCGACCGCGCCGCCCAGATCAACGGTGAAGCCGCCCTTCACGCGGCCATAGATCGTGCCGTCAACGCGCTTCTGCGCCTCGAACGCCTTTTCAAGGTTGGTCCACGCTTCCTCACGCCGAGCCTTCTCGCGCGAGAGAATGATGGCGCCGTCGCGATCCTCGTAGCGCTCGACATACAGCTCGATCAGGTCGCCGGGCTTTACGTCCGGCTTGGTACCGGGCGGGCCAAATTCCTTGAGGGCGACACGACCCTCGGACTTCAGGCCGACATCGACGATGGCGTATTCGTCGGTCAGCCGAACAACGCGGCCGGTGACGACCGACCCGTCGAACCCTGAATCGCTGCCCAGGGTCTCATCAAGCAGGGACGCAAAATCCTCGCCCTTGAAATGGTCTTGCGCAGGTTCGTGCGCGCGCACGTTGGCGGATGCTGCCATGAGGTAGGGTTATTCCAGTACGGATGTCCGGGCCATGCCCGGGAGTTGCCGTGGTTGGCGCGTTCCCAATGCGGAACACGACTTGCCCGCGTCACCTGGATATCGCCTGGACGCGGGCCGGATTGAACCATGTCGTGGAGGTAGGCCTCCACAGCCACACCGGTGAAATAGAGTTTTCGTGAGCAATGTCAAGGTGCAGCCTGCAAATCAGCCCGCCGCCGCCAGGGATTCCGCATGCAGTTGAGCGAGCCTGGCAGGGGACATTGCTCGTTTGTCACGACCTGCGGTAGCCTCCCGGAGGTGCCTGGCGGACCCAGGAACAGACCTGCTCAACGTCCTGCTCGGTCAGGTCGGGATGGATCGGCAGCGCCAGGATGCGGTCCGCCAGATCCTCCGAGACGGGCAGGGCGGAGCCGTCGTGATGCTCGCGGTAGGCCGGCTGGCGGTGCAGCGGGCGTGGGTAGTAGATCGCCGTCGGCACGCCGTTGTCGCGTAGATGCGACTGCATGGCATCGCGCGCCGCCCCGTCTTGCAGCAGGATCGCGTAGATCGCCCAGGCGCTGGTGCTGTCGGGCACGCGCTTTGGCGTGATCACCCGGTTGCCCAGCATCCGGTCATACATCGCGGCAATCCGCTCACGCGCGCGCAGCTCCTCGGGGAACACCGTCAGCTTGGACAGCAGCACCGCGGCCTGGATGGAATCGAGCCGCCCGTTCATGCCGGTGCGCAGCACCTCATACCGCGTCCTGCCTTCGCCATGCGTCCGCAGGCTGCGGTACAGCTCGGCCCGTTCGGCGCTTTCGGTGAACAGCGCGCCGCCGTCGCCGTAGGCGCCCAGCGGCTTGGAAGGGAAGAAGCTGGTCGCCGTCGCGTCCGCCTGCGTGCCCAGCATCCGCCCGTGCAGTGACGCGCCAAAGCTTTGTGCAAGATCGTCCAGAAGGAACAGTTCCTCACGCTGCGCAATCGCGGACAGGGCCGGCCAGTCGGCGGGTTGGCCAAACAGATCGACACCGATGATGGCACGCGGCCGCAGCCTGCCGCCGGCGCGGACGGTTTCGATCCGCTTCTCCAGGCGCGCCGGGTCGATCTGGAAGGTGCGTGGATCGACATCGACGAATACCGGCGTGGCTCCCAGCACCAGTGGCACCTCGGCCGTCGCGGTGTAGGTGAAGGCCGGCAGGAACACGGCATCGCCGCGGCCGATGCCCTCGGCCATCAGCGCGATCTGCAGCGCATCGGTGCCCGAGCTGACGCTGACGCAATGCGCTGCGCCGCAGAAGGCGGCCAGCGCCTGCTCCAGCTCCTGCACCTCGGGGCCGAGGATGAACTGGCAGTGTGCCAGCACCGCATCCAGCCGGCGGCGTAGGTCGGCGGCGATGCGGGCCTGCTGCGCCTTCAGGTCGAGGAACGGGACCGGGCGGGGTGTATCGGGCATGAAAATGTTCTCTTGCAGGGGACCGCACAATCCGCGCGCCGAGGCTGTCCCGCCGCGCGCCGGCGCATGGTTTCAGGCGCGCGCCTCGCCGGCGGCGCCGTTGATGTTGTGTTCGAACTCGGGAACCAGGCGGGCCAGCAGCGTCAAGGCCAGCTTGCTCTGCCCGCCGCGGCACGCGCTGCCGATCTCCTCGATGGCTCGGCCGACGATCGCCGGGTCCGCGGTGCGGGGCGAGGCCATCAGCAGGCCAGCATAGCCGGTTGGCACCGGCGGTTCCTTGCCGTGGAACAATTCCTCATACAGCTTTTCACCCGGACGCAGGCCGGTGAAACGTATTTCGATGTCCTGCTCGGGCTGCAGCCCGGCCAGCCGGATCATCTGCCGAGCGAGATCGACGATCTTGACCGGTTCGCCCATATCCAGGACGAAGATGCCGCCGTCCTCGCCGGAGGGCAGCGCGGCACCGGCCACACCGAGCACGCTGGCCTGCAGCACAAGGCCGACGGCCTCGCGGACGGTCATGAAATAGCGCTGCATGTCGGGGTGCGTCACCGTCAGCGGACCGCCGCGGGAAAGCTGCCGCTGAAACAACGGCACGACCGAGCCGGTGCTGCCCAGGACGTTGCCGAAGCGCACGGTGACGCACCGCATGCCGTGGCGCGTGCTGCGGGCGGAAATATCCAGCGCTTGGCAATACATTTCCGCCAGCCGCTTCGACGCGCCCATCACGCTGGTCGGGTTCACCGCCTTGTCGGTGGAGATCAGCACCATCGCGAGCGCACCCACCGCGCGGGCCGCATCCGCCACATGGCGGGTGCCGACAGCGTTGGTTGAGAGGCCTTCCAGCGGATTCGCCTCGACCATCGGCACATGCTTCAGCGCTGCGGCATGGAACACGAGTTCGGGCCGCTGCGCCTCGAAGATGGTGCGGATGCGCGCCTCATCGCGGATATCGGCAATCACCGCACAGCGCTTCACCTGCGGGTGGCTCTCCGCCAGTTCCAGCTCGATCTGCCACAGCGCGTATTCACCGTTGTCCAGCAGCGTCAGCGTGCCCGGACCGAACGCGGCGACCTGGCGGGCAAGTTCGCTGCCGATGGTGCCGCCCGCGCCGGTGACGATGACGCGGCGGCCCTGGATCAGCCGCGCCATCCCGTCGCGGTCCAGCGGCACCTGCGGGCGGTTCAGCAGATCCTCGATCGCCACCGGGCGAAGCTCAACGGGCCGGGGCTTCTCATCCGGCTCGTCCAACGCAGTCGGCCGGGGCGCGCGGCGCACCTGCAGGCCGAACCGGTCCGCCTCGGCCACCACCCGCGCCAGGCGCTGGCCGGCGAGCTCGGGCGTAACAAAGACCAGCGTGCCGGGCAGGCGGCCATCGGTCTGGAGTTGCTCCAGCACGCGGCCGGCGTCGTTCAGCGAACCGAGGATGCGGTGCCCGTGGATGCGGCGCCCGGTCTGCCGGTCGGAAGATGCCAGCAGGCCTTCCACCCGGTAGGCATGCCGGCGGTCCTGCGACAGCGCGCGCAGGAACAGGTCGGCATCCTCGATGCCGCCAGCCAACAGGATCGAGGTGGAATCGACCAGCGGAGTCCGCGCGCTGCGGTGCGTGCGGCGCCAGCGGTAGATCACCCGCGGCGCGCCCAGCAGCAGCAGCAAGGTCAGGGCGTGAATAGCCGGAAAGGCCGGATTGGCCGGCGTCGTACCGGCCAGGACGTTGATCCCGGCGAACAGCGCCGCCCCCAGCGCGGCGCTGGCGGTCACGGTCAGCACATCGCCGATCGCCGCGAAACGCCAGTATTGCAACGACAGGCGGAACGGCAGCCCGGCAACCAGCAGGCACAGGGCGCCTGCCGGAATTCCCCAGAGCGGATACGCAGCCGCGGACCCGGGGTCCGCCAGAAAGCGCGCCACCGGCACGGATGCCGCTGCCATGCCGCCATCCAATGCGACGTTAACAGCAATGCGAAACAGGGAACGCGCTGCAGCCATGCGCCCGCTATACCCGATGATGCCTGGGCATCATAGCTGCGTTTGCAGACAGGCGTGTCAGGAACTGTATCAGGTGTCGAACAGACACAGCGGCGCACAGGCTGCACACAGGCCAAGGCGGCACAGACCAGTGTGCAGACCTGGCCCACCCCCGGACATTTTCTCCCGGGCGGCATATCACGGAATGTCCACGGCAACCCTTCGTTAACCATTTCCCGGTTGTATGGCGGTCCCCAGACCTGGATGCGCCAATGCCCAACCCGGCCATCGAATCCGATATGCCTGCGCGTCCGGAGCCGTCGGTTCAA
>DASQVN010000153.1:0-2123 GCA_035640755.1 Rhodopila sp. | reverse complement strand
GCGTTCGGCGATGTCGGCCATTCGTGCCTCCGTGAGAAGCAGATTAGCTTCTGGGCATGGTTCTCGCCATTGGGTTCGGGCGGGGTGGGCTTCGGGGATCGGGTTCGTGCTGGGGTCAGGGGTGGATTTCTCACCACGGGGAACACTGAGGAGGGCGGGGGACCACGGGGGCGCGAGTCATCAGGGCTTGGCTGGGGGCGGGGCTTCGAGGCCGACGCCGCGCAGGTGGCTGAACAGGTCTTGCAGGCGCTGGCGGTCGGCGTCCGGCAAGGGGGGCTTCAGGATGGATTCGATGTTCGTGCGCAGATGGTCGGGGTTGCCGGTGCCGAACAGGATGACGTCGGCACCGGGCTCGTGGCGGGCGTAGCGGTAGGCGGCATCGGTCAGGCTGGTGGCGCCGCCGGGGTGGAGCAGGAATCCCAGCGGGTTGTCGGTGGCGGCGAGGGCGGGGTCGATCTGGCCGGCGGCGGCAAGCTCCCTGAGCGTGGCCGCAAGCTGGGCGGGGCGGGCGAAGATGCCGCGGACGACGAACATCAGCAGCGTGCCGATACGGTTGGCAAGGGTGTGCGGGAAGACCTGGCTGCGGGCGGGTTGGTGCATCATGTGGAACGCGAGCATCACCGTGTCCCAGACGCCGTCCTGGGTGGCGCGGTTCAGCATGTGCTGATCGGGGTCGTTCGGTGCCGTCTCGGTGATGCCCAGGAAACGGAATTTTCCCCGCTGCCTCTCCTGCAGCAGGACGGGCACGATCTCCTGGCGCACCTGGTCGTAGGCTGACGGCGGTATGGCGTGGAGCTGGAAGACATCGACGTAATCGAGGTTGAGGCGCTTGAGGGAGGCGTTCAGGCTCTCGACGACCGCCGTGGCGGTGAAGGGCCGCGAGGCCTTGGTGCAGACGACGACGCTGTCGCGCGGGACATGGCGGAGGGCGGTGCCGACCACATCCTCGGTGCCGTAGGCGGCGGCGGTGTCGATCAGGTTGACGCCGAGGTCGAGCGCCTGGCGGATAATGCCAACGGCGTGTTCGGGGGAGCTGCCGGTGCCGAGGCCAAGGCGGCTGAAACCGCCGCAGCCCAGGCCGGCGACGCTGACGCGCAGGCCGGTGCGGCCGAGGATGGTGTATTGCATCGCAGGGTCATGATGCGCCGGGGGCGCGGCGGGTCAAGCGTCGGGGAGAAGTGGCGCATGCGGCAGGTTGACATCCAGGGACATCGCGGGGCGCGCGGGCTGTTTCCGGAGAACACGCTGGAGGGATTTCGGGCGGCCGCTGCGGCGTTTGCTCCGCTGGGCATGACGGCGTTCGAGCTGGATGTTGGAATGACGCGGGACGGCGTGGTGGTCGTCTCGCACGACCCGGCGCTGAATCCGGACCTGACGCGGGATGCGGCGGGCGCGTGGCTGGCGGGGCGGGGGCCGCTGATCCATGAGCTGACCTATGCCGAGCTGCAGGGGTTTGACGTGGGGCGCCTGCGGCCGGGGTCGGCGACGGCGGCGCAGTTTCCGGAGCAGGCGGCATTCGATGGCGCGCGCATTCCGACGCTGGCCGCAGTGCTGACGGCGTTGCCGGAGGCGCGGTTCACGATCGAGGTGAAGACCGATCCGCGGCACCCGGAGTGGACGGCGCCGGCCGAGTGGCTGGCGGATGCGGTGCTGGCCGTGGTCGATGAGGCCAGGGCGGCGGGACGGGTGATGGTGGAGGCGTTTGACTGGCGGGTGCAGCGGCACATCCGGCGCGTGCGGCCGGGGATCCGGCTGGCGTGGCTGACGTGGGCGGAGACGGTGCGCGACGCGGTGCTATGGTGGGGTGTGACGGAGGTGCGCGGGTCGGTGCCGGAGCAGGTCGCGGCGGAGGGCGGGCCGGTGTGGGCGCCGGATTTTCGTGATCTGACCGAAGCGATGGTGCGTGAGGCGCATGGGTTGGGCCTGTCGGTTCTGCCGTGGACGGTGAACCGGGCGGCCGACACGCGGCGGCTGGTCGGGTGGGGGGTGGATGGGTTGATCTCCGACCGGCCCGATGTCGCCTTGCGGGAAGCGGGAAGGGTCCGATCGTAGGATGCCCGGTATGGGGATGCCCGGGATGGGCGTCCTGCCGCCGCGGGGGGGGGCGGGCGAGCCGCCGCTGG
>DASQVN010000152.1:0-2899 GCA_035640755.1 Rhodopila sp. | reverse complement strand
CGTACCGCCGCTTCCAGGATTGCCCGGTGCTCGGCTTCGGTGGAGCGGCCGTTCGCGGCAGCGCGCTTCTTGAGCCGCCTGATGACCTCATCATCGAGGTCCCGTACGAGCAACTGTCCCATAGTCGTCACCCTTGCGCGTTCATCCTTGCTATCAAAGTCGATAGCATGCTTTGCGGCAGGATTCAAGCCGATGACTTCCTGTTTGCGGGTGCCGGCCAAAAAGCGGTAGAGCATTCTGACCCGCCAACAAGGAGGTCGCCGCTCTCATGCCCGTCCTGAACGACCGCTGGATCCGGCGGATGGCGCACGAGGCGCGTATGATCGAGCCGTTCGTGGAGGCGCAGAAGCGGGACGGCGCGATCAGCTACGGGCTGTCCAGCTACGGCTACGACGCGCGGATCGCCGATGAGTTCAAGGTGTTCACCAACATCGACTCGGCGGTGGTCGATCCGAAATCGTTCTCACCCAGCAGCTTCGTCGATCGCAAGACCGATGTCTGCATCATCCCGCCCAACAGTTTCGCGCTGGGGCACACGGTCGAGTATTTCCGCATCCCGCGGGATGTGCTGGTGATCTGCCTGGGCAAGTCGACCTATGCGCGCTGCGGGATCATCGTGAACGTCACCCCGCTGGAGCCGGAATGGGAAGGCCAGGTGACGATCGAGATCAGCAACACGACCCCGTTGCCGGCGAAGATCTATGCGCACGAGGGCATCTGCCAATTCCTGTTCCTGCAGGGCAACGAAGCATGTGAGACCAGCTACAAGGACAAGGCTGGCAAATATCAGGGCCAGAGGGGCGTTTCCCTTCCTCGAATGTAAGAGCACCCATGGACCGTATCCGTATCCGCGGCGGCAAGCCCCTGTCTGGAGTCATTCAGATCGGCGGCGCAAAGAACGCCGCGCTGCCGTTGATGGCCACCGGCCTGCTGACCGATGACCGCCTGATCCTTTCCAACGTGCCGCGGCTTGCGGATGTGCAGACGATGACCCTGCTGCTGGAACAGCACGGCGCCGCGGTGGAGCCGCTGGGCGGCGATGGGCGGGTGCTGTCGCTGGGGGGGCGGATCACCAACACCGAGGCGCCGTATGATATCGTGCGCAAGATGCGCGCCTCGGTTCTTGTGCTGGGGCCGCTGCTGGCGCGGGCCGGGGAGGCGCGGGTGTCGCTGCCGGGCGGCTGCTCGATCGGCACACGGCCGATCGACCTGCACCTGAAGGGGCTGGAGCAAATGGGCGCGCGCTTCGACCTGGAAGGCGGCTATATCGACGGCAAGGTGCAGGGCCGGCTGCGCGGCGCCACGATTGTGTTTCCGTTCGTTTCGGTCGGCGCGACGGAAAACCTGCTGATGGCGGCGGTCCTGGCTGATGGGCAGACCGTGCTGGCCAACGCGGCGCGGGAGCCCGAGATTGCCGACCTGGCCGAATGTCTTGTGAAGATGGGCGCGCGGATCGAGGGCATCGGCACCGACAAGCTGGTGATCGAGGGCGTCGAGCGGCTGCACGGCACGGAGCACGGCATCATCCCCGACCGGATCGAGACCGGGAGCTATGCCTGCGCGGCCGCGATCTCGGGCGGTTCGGTGTTTCTGCGCGGCGCGCGCCAGGACCATCTGGGCGCGACGGTGCGCATCCTGCGCGAAGCCGGGGTGGAGATCCTGGAGGAGCCCGACGGCCTGATGGTGAAGCGGCTGAACGGGCTGCACGGCACCGACGTGATGACCGAGCCGTATCCCGGCTTCCCGACCGATATGCAGGCGCAGTACATGGCGCTGATGTGCGTGGCCGAGGGCGCGGCGATGGTCACCGAGACGATCTTCGAGAACCGCTTCATGCACGTGCCGGAGCTGAACCGGATGGGGGCACGGATCAACGTGCACGGGGCGTCGGCGATCGTGCGCGGGGTGGCCTCGCTGTCCGGCGCGCCGGTGATGGCGACCGACCTGCGCGCCTCCCTGTCGCTGATCCTGGCCGGGCTGGCGGCGCAGGGCGAAACAATTGTCAACCGCGTCTACCATCTGGACCGCGGCTATGAGGCTGTGGAACAGAAGCTTGCCGCCTGCGGGGCGGATATCGAGCGTATCCGTGGTTAGCGCGTGATCGTTTGAGGTGGTAAAGCCGGACGACGCGCAACAACCGCCGCCAATCCGAAAGGACCGTGCCGATGAACCTGAACGCGATCAAGATCGGGAAGAACCCGCCCGAGGACGTGAACGTCGTCATCGAGGTCCCGATCGGCGGCGAGCCGATCAAGTATGAGATGGACAAGGAGGCCGGGACGCTGGTGGTGGACCGGTTCCTCTATACGCCGATGCGCTATCCCGGGAACTACGGCTTCGTGCCGCACACACTGTCCGAGGACGGCGACCCGATCGACGTGCTGGTGGCCAACACGCGGCCGATCGTTCCGGGTGCGGTGATCAACGTCCGCCCTGTTGGCGTGCTGAAGATGACGGATGAGAGCGGCGGCGACGAGAAGATCATTGCCGTTCCGACTCCGAAGCTGACGCAGCGCTATGTCAATGTCCACACCTATACGGACCTGCCGAAGATCACGCTGGAGCAGATCCGGCACTTCTTTGAGCACTACAAGGACCTGGAGGCGGGGAAGTGGGTCCGGGTCGAGGGCTGGGGGGATGCGGCCGAGGCGAAGGCGCTGATCGTGGATGCGATCGAGCGGGGGAAGGGGTAGGGGGCTGGGTTGTGGGTTGTTGGTTGTGGCGCCGGCGGGGGGTAGGGCGCTGGGTGGTTGGTTGTGGCACCGGCGGGGGCGGATGGCCGGGTCGAGCCCGGCCATGACGGTAGCGGCAGCGTTGGTGTCAGACAGCGGGTGAGGCTGGCTTTACGTCCAGGCGGCCGGCCATTTCCTGGATGAATTGCCAGGCGACGCGGCCGGAG
>DASQVN010000151.1:0-4222 GCA_035640755.1 Rhodopila sp. | reverse complement strand
CACGTCGAGCACGGCGCGCGCCGCGGCCTCGACGCCGCCGCCGCCGGTCACCAGCTCGTATGCGCGAGCGAGCATCGCCTCCCGCGCCGCCGAGACGGTGAAGCAGGCCTCGAGCGCTTCGGCCACGGGCTCGGGCCGAAGCTGCCGGACCTTGAAGCAGTGCGCCGCATTTCGTTGCCGGAACGCTTCGGCCAGGGTCTCCGCCTCCGAGATCGGGCCGGGCACAAGGATCAGCGGCGTCTCGAGCGCCGCGCCCTCATGCATCGTGCTGGTCCCCTCCCCGATCACGACATCCGCGGCCCGCGTGTAGAGCAGCGATTCGGCGGGGCTGACCACCCCGCGGCAGGTGACCCAGTCCGGCAACAGGTCCGGAACGTGCTCGATCCCTTGCAGTTGCGCCGGGTCGGAGACGGCAAGCAGCATGAGGCGGACCGGACAGGATCTCTGCTGCAACGCCTGCGCCGCACGGAAGAGGGTGGAGAGGACGCGGTGTCCAAACCTCTTGCCGAACGGAAATCCGCGCGGGGCGTACAGGATGACGGGCTTCTCGTCCCAGCCCAGGCGTGCCCGTGCCGCGGCCTTCGCGGGGACGTCCTCGATGTCGAGCAGCGGCCCGGTCTGGACGATCTGATGCCGCACGAAGTCCAGGTCAGCGGGAATGCCGATCGGCGCGGGGTAGGCCCATATGACGGCGTCCATCATCTCGAAATACGGCCAGTCCATGAACAGCTCATCCGCGACCGGATGGGTGGGGATCGACACCCAGGCGCAGTCGGGCAGCAGCTTGCGGATCGGGATCAGGTAGCGGCAGCAATCGTCGACGATCACGTCCGCCGTGCCGAAACAGTCCCGGATGATCTGGGCGCGGTTGGCGGGCGTACGCGCCTGCATCAGCACCGGCTCGAACCCCATGCGCCTGGTCGCCTCGATGTTGAACGGGCGCAGGCGCTCGGTATCGAGCACATAGCGGATCGTGATGTCCGGATGCATGCGCCGCAGCGCCCTGGCGAGGGCGGAGGTGCGCGAGATGTGCCCGATCCCGCCGCTGACGCTGGGGAGCATCACGACCTCCATGCGCCGCGTCCGCGGCCGAACTAGGGCCCCTTCGTGCCGTCCGCCTTATACTGGGCAAGGAAGGCGATGACGTCGTGCACCTTCTGCGGCTCCTTCAGACCGGGAAAGATCATCTTGGTCCCCGGCACGAAGGCTTGCGGGTTCGGCAGGTATTTCTCCAGCGTCGCCTCGTCCCAGGTGATGTCCGAGTTCTTGTTCGCGGGCGAATAGTTGAACCCGGGATAGGTGCCCGCCTTCCGGCCGACGACGCCGTTGAGCACGGGCCCGACGCCGTTCTTCGCGGTCGGCCCGATCTGGTGGCACGCTCGGCAGACCACGAACACCTTCTCTCCGGCCGCGGCATCTTGCGCGGCGGCGGGGAGGCTCGAGAGAAGAACAGCGACCAGTGCGGCGTATCCGGCGAAACGCATCTTGCCTCCGATGATGTTGTCGAGAACGGCGCGCATGCCACCGCGGTTCATTGCACGAAGTGATCGATCGCCAGTGCCGCAAACAGCGCGAACAGATACAGGATGGAATACTTGAACAGCTTCCGCGCGGGCGCGTCCCGGGTTTGGCTGGTGCCGTCGGCGTCCTGCCGGTCGTGCAGCACAAGCCAGGCGCGCGATACGAAGCCGACCCCCAACCCGGCGGCAGCCGAGCCGTAGACCGGACCGGCCAGCTGCAGCACCCAGGGCAACAGGGTCAACGCGGCCAGCAGGATCGAATAGGCGAAGATGTGGCGCCTGGTCGCCCGCGCGCCGGCCACGACGGGCAGCATGGGCACGCCGGCGCGCTCGTAGTCGGCATGGGACCAGAGCGAGAGCGACCAGAAGTGCGGCGGCGTCCAGAAGAAGACGATGGCGAACAGCAACAACGGAAGCAGGTCGATTCGGCCGGTCACCGCCAGCCAGCCGATCACCGGCGGCAGCGCGCCGGCGGCGCCGCCGATGACGATGTTCTGCGGCGTCGTGCGCTTCAGCCACATCGTATAGATCGCCATGTAGAAGGCGATGGATCCGGCAAGGGCGGAAGCGGCCGCGATATTGGTCACCAGGCCCAGGACCACGACCGAGGCGACCGCCAGGACGAGGCCGTAGGACAGCGCCGCCGCCGGGCCGATCCGGCCCGCGGGGATGGGCCGCCGGGAGGTTCGGCGCATGAGCGCGTCGATATCGCGGTCGTACCACATGTTGAGCGCGCCCGCCGCGCCGGCGCCTGCAGCGATGGACAGGAGTGCCAGCGCGCCCCGAACCGGATCGAGCTGTCCGGGGGCCAGGATCAGGCCGATGACGGCGGTGAACAGGACGAGGCTGAGGACCCTCGGCTTGAGCAGGGTCACCCAATCCGTGATGCGGGAGGCGGAAGCGATTGCAGGCGCAGGTGCGACCGCGGCGGCGTCGGGTCCCGGCATACCGAACTCCCTGGTTACGGCGCGGCGGCGGTCGCTCTGGTCGCGAAGAACGCGAACCGCGTGAGCAGGGTGTAGTCGGACTCGATCGCCATGATCGCCACCAGCACGAGCAGGACCAGGGGCGGCAACACGATGGCATACATCAGCGCCAGCCGCTCCCAGGCCATGTGCATGAACACTGCCACGATGAGACCCGCCTTGGCCATCATCAGGATCAGGATGAGCGACCAGCGCAAATACCCGTGTAGGCCGATATAGTCCACCATGTACGAGCAGGCGCTGAGGATGAAGAGCCATCCCCAGACCACCAGATACAGCTTGATCGGATGCTGCTGCCCCTGCGCTGCTGCGGCCTGCGCCATTGCTGCCTCACCAAAGATAGAATAGGGCGAAAATGAAGACCCAGACGAGGTCGACGAAGTGCCAATAGAGCCCGGTGATCTCCACGACTTCGTAACGGCCCTTGCGGCTCGTGAAGAAGCCGCGCCGGCCCGTCTCGAAGTCTCCGCGCAACACTTTGCGGGCCATGATGATCAGGAAGATCACCCCGATCGTCACGTGCGTGCCGTGGAAGCCCGTGATCATGAAGAAGGACGAGCCGAACTGGTGCGCGCCCCAGGGATTGGTCCAGGGCCTGACGCCCTCGCGGATCAGCTTGGTCCATTCGAACGCCTGCATGCCGACGAAGGTGGCGCCGAATGCCGCGGTCACCAGCATGAGCACGGCCGTCTTCACCCGCTCGCGGCGGTAGCCGTAGTTGACCGCCATCGCCATGGTGCCGCTGCTGCTGATCAGGATGAAGGTCATGATCGCGATCAGGATCAGCGGGATCTTCGCGCCGCCGATCTCGAGCGCGAACACCTCGCTCGGGTCCGGCCACGGCACGGTCGTGGACATGCGGACCGTCATGTACGACACGAGGAAGCAACTGAAGATGAAGGTGTCGCTGAGGAGAAAGATCCACATCATGGCCTTTCCCCAGGACGCGCTCTTGAACGCGCGCTGGTCCGAGGCCCAGTCGCGGGCGACCTCGCGCCAGCCGCGCGCCGGTGCGACGGCTTCGGTGCTGGTCGGGAAGGCGGTGTGATCCATCTCCGGTTCGCCCTTCAGGTGACGAGTGCGCGACAAAGACTGCCGAGTGCGTCCACGCCGCCCATCAGCAAGCCGAACAGGGCCACCCAGACCAGCAGCAGGAAGTGCCAGTAATAGGCGCAGAGCTCGATCGTCAGGCGGAGGCGCGCCGGCTCGGTCTCGCCCAGCGCCTTGACGAAGGTGACGCTCAACACGGCAAGCCCGCCGACGACGTGCAGGGCGTGGGCGGCGGTGAGCAGGTAGAAGAAATCGTTGGCCGGGCCTGATCCCAGCGGGTGGCCGCCCTCGGCGAGGAGTCGCCATGCGAGCAGTTGGCCGGCGACGAACCCGGTCGCGGCGACGCCTCCTGCGGCGAGGTTGCCCAGCAACAGCTCCCTTTGCCCGCGGCGCGCCGAAACCGAGGCCCATTGCAGCGCGATGCTGCTGGCCGCGAGCACGGCGGTGTTGACCCAGAGCAGCGAGGGCGGCAGCAGCCGGGCGCCGGTGGCGAGATCCGGGACGGCGCTATCCGTGCGCATGAGATAGGCGCTGGACAGGAGCGCGAACAGGCAGGTCGCGACGGCCAGGAAGACGCCCAGCCCGATCTTCGCCGACGGCAGGAGCGAGGCCTGCGTGTGGGGGAATTCCGCGCGCGTGCCGACCTCGAGCCACGGCAGCGAGGCC
>DASQVN010000150.1:0-8214 GCA_035640755.1 Rhodopila sp. | reverse complement strand
CGGGCGCGGCAGGGGCGCGAGAACGGGTGTGGTGCGGATATGTTTGATTTTGCGTTGAGCGCTCATATCCGAATCCCCCAGCTCATTGTCGGACGGAGAATATCCGCGTGCCTCTCAGGCGGTGGTCGGCAACTTCTCACTGGTCAGTGGGAGAGTGTCAATGAAGGTATGCATTGGCGTCTTGGGCACCTTGATCATGGGGTCCGGGAACGGCAGCTGAGTGATCACAAGCGGTTGCAATCCTGCCCGGCGAGCGTCAGCGGCGGGACAAAGTTTTCCCGTGTGTGCGCTTTCGTCCAGCTCGTCCCGGCCCCCTTGTCGATCTCGCTGGTCACTCTACCGGCGGGCCACTCACCGAGGACCTGCACGCGCATGACTTCGACGCGCGGATCATGGTGTTGAGCGGCGAAATCACGCTGACCCGGGACAACAAGCCGGAGACATTCCGAGCCGGTGATCACTGCGAACTCCCGGCGGGTTGACACCACGAAAGTGGGCCCGGAAGGCGTTGCCTAGATCGTCGGAAAGGCTTATCGCAGATCGTCCGTAAGCTGACTGCTCGCGCGGGGTCCGGCAGCCACGATCGGTCCCCGACCCCGGGTGGCGTTTGTGGCTGCGTTGCATCGATCAAGCGCACGGGCGCAGCAAACCTGAACTGTCTCCGGGTCAGCTGCGAATGGTTGTTTGGGCCAGCAAGGCTCTCGTGCTCGAGGCAAATAGCGCGGTGGAGCGGATCACGGCCCCTTCTCCGTCGCAGCGCAGCCCCGCTGTAGGAAGCCGTTGTCGGGTTGCGTGCGACCGATTGTGGCTGCTTCGTTACCAGCGCGCGCATAGAGCCTTTCGGTCAGTTATTTGGGCGGCTTCGCTAGGGACATTGCCAAGGGAGAAGTTGAGGTGGCCAGAGACTTCCATGACATGGTGCAGAATGCAGTTCGGGATGAGGATGCCCTGCGTACTGCTCTCGCCGACGCGGACATTGCGCCGATGCTGATGGTCCTTGTGCAGCTGACCGGCGATGTCGGCGTCCTGAAGGAAGTGGCGCCCCATATTCACGGCGCCTGGAGCTTTCTCGAAAGGGTCCCGGAGCGCCTCAAGCAGATGGTACGGGATAGGCTGGTGGCCGCCCTGAAGGACTATGCCGCTTCAGACCGCAGCCCGCCCAGATGTCCGCCGTCGGACATGCTACAGCAAATGATGAGCGCCGGCGTAGGCCAGACCGTGCCGGAGGAATACATCCCACTTCTGATAGAGGAGACCCGGCTCGGGGAAGAGGACACACGATCCGTGCGATGGCAGCGCAATCCAGCGTCTCTGGCCATTCGCGATTTCAAGGTACTTGTCATTGGCGCCGGTTTAGCTGGCCTCTGCGCCGGCATTCAACTGAAGAGACTTGGGATTCCGTTCGAGATCCTCGAGAAGAACAATGCGGTCGGTGGAACTTGGCTCGAGAACCGTTATCCCGGCTGTGCGGTCGATACGCCGAACCACTTCTTTTCCTATTCGTTCAGCCCTAACAACAAGTGGTCGCGGCACTTCTCGAGGCGGGACGAAATCCACGGCTATATCGCCGACACGTTTGAGACCTATGACGTGCACCGGCACGTCCGGTTCGGCGCCGAGGTGACCACCGCTGCGTTCGACGAGGACGCCGCGCAGTGGCAGGTTACCTTCCGCAAGCCTGACGGCGGCTGTGAAGCCGTGCGAGCCAACGCGGTCATCACCGCGGTTGGCCAGCTCAACCGACCGTCCGTTCCCCCGATCGCGGGGCTTCCCCTCTTCCGGGGCCCTGTCTTTCACACGGCGCGCTGGGATGACGACGTCGAGCTCAAGGGTAAACGCGTAGCGCTGATCGGCACAGGCGCGAGCGCTGTGCAGACCGGCCCCTCCATTGCCCCGGATGTCGCCAAGCTGGTGGTCTTTCAGCGCACGCCGCATTGGGTGATGGGCAACCCAAATTACCACAAGGCCGTCAGCCCTGGAAACCTGTGGGCACTGGAGAATATCCCCTTCTTCGCGAACTGGCTGCGCTTCCAGCTCTTCTGGGCCGGGTCGGACGGCTTTCACGCCTCATTGCAGGTAGATCCCGACTGGCCAATGCCGGATGTCTCGCTGAACGAAGCCAATCATAAGATGCGGGAGTTGATCATTGATTATGCCCGCAACGAGCTTGATGACGACAAAGAGCTGCTTGCACGGGTGATCCCTAACTACCCGCCGTATGGCAAACGCATGCTGCGGGACAATCATTGGTTCAAAATGCTCAAGCGGCCTAATGTGGAACTGGTGACGGGCTCGATATCGCATATCACCGACAGTGCGATCGTGATGGAGGACGGCACCATCCATGCTGTGGACGTCATCATCATGGCGACCGGCTTTCAGGCATCAAGGATGCTTTGGCCGATGGACATCAGGGGACGGCAGGGCCGCACAATCCGCAGCATCTGGGGTGACGATGATCCACGCGCCTATCTCGGCATTACCGTGCCGGGCTTCCCTAATCTGTTTCTCACCTACGGGCCGAACACCAACTTGGCTCACGGCGGCAGCATCATTTTTCACCATGAATGCCAGGTCCGCTACATAATGCAGGCGCTGCGCGAGATGATCGAGAATGGCTACTCGACACTCGAGGTGCGGCAAGATGTTCACGACGGGTACAATAAGCTGGTCGATGAGAAATGCCGCAACATGGTCTGGGCGCATCCCGGAGTCACCAGCTGGTACAAGAACCGGCACAACCGCGTAACGGTGACTTCCCCCTGGCGTTTATTGGACTACTGGAAGCTGACCCGGCATTTCGTGCCAGAAGAATACCGTGCTGGCAGGCCGGGCCATTCTCCCATCATTCCCGGTCAGGAGGCGTCGGTTGTGGCCTCGGTTGATCAGCTTACTGTCGGATGAGGACTACCTGCCGATGAGAAAAGAGGTGGTCTGATTGGCTCGGACAGCGTTTCGGTTTCTATCAGTGGATCGCCCCGCTGTTGATCGTCGCTCCAGACATGCCCGCTGGTGGGGGGCGCGGGCCGAGCCGTAGGCCGGCTTGCGCACCCTCACCAGCGGGCGGCCCATTCATGCCGCCAGCGCCACCGGCAGCAGGCCCGCGAACCAGGCCTGATCAGGCGTCCGGCCGCCGTGCTGCGAATGAGGCCGTCGGCTGTTGTAGAAGTCCAAATACTGGCCGATCGACGTCGGTGCCTCCGGCACGCTGCCATAGGCCTTCAGATAGACCTCCTCGTGCTTGACCGACCGCCACAGCCGCTCGACAAACACGTTGTCCCGCCACGCGCCCTGGCCGTCCATGCTGATCGCGATCCGGTCCTCAGCAACAGGGCGGTGAATGCCTCGCCTGTACACTGACTTCCCTGGATCGGTATTGAGACGCAAAGCAGGCGGCTCGAAACTCGTCGCCTCGCGAGCGGTTGAGGTGTGCAAATGGGTCATGTTTCCAGACGAAGCCGGCCACATGCGTGGAAGATCGCGATGGCGGTGTGCATGCTGGCTCTACTGCTGGCCCCGCCTCAAAGCATGGCCGGGACGCCGACCGACAGCACCGTCGGCTTCTATCACGGCGCTCCGAATCGCGCCGGCCACTACGTTGTTCCTGGACTGACGTGGCAGTCGGTCGCTGGCGCGCACCGGGATCAAGCCTTTGACGGGCGCGTGAACGGCCACATCTATGCGCAGCCGCTCTATTGGCGGCCTTCCGGCGAAGAACATGGGCTGGTCATCGCGGCGACGGAGAACAACGACGTCGTCGCACTGGATGCCGCCAGCGGTGTCCTCCGGTGGCAAGCCCATCTCGGCCGGTCGGTGTCGGCATCGATGCTTCCGTGTGGCAATATTGACCCGCTGGGCATCACCGGGACGCCGGTCATCAACCAGGCCCAGGGCGCCATCTACCTGGATGCTATGGTCGACAACCGTGGCGCTCCCCGGCATCTCGTGTATGGCCTGCGTCTCACTGATGGCGCTGTTTTACCGGGATTTCCCATTGACGTTGCGGCGCAACTTGCGGCACGGGGTGTTCGGTTCGACCCGGCAACTCAGAACCAACGCGGTGCCTTGGCGCTGATGGAAGACCGCGTCCTTATTCCCTTCGGCGGACACTATGGCGACTGCGGTGACTACCATGGCACGGTGGTCGCGATCGCCACGGACAAGCCACGGCTGACTGCCGTTTGGACGACACGGGCCCCGAAGGGCGGGATCTGGGCACCGGCAGGGCTGAGCGCAGCAGACGGCTCGCTCTTTTTTGCCACAGGGAACACGAAGGGGGTCCACGACTGGCAGGACGGCGAGGGCGCATTTCGCGTCGACATCGATCTCGCCCATTCAACCAGCCCGCAGGATGTCTTCGTTCCCCCAAACTGGAAGCAGTTGGACCAGGACGACCTGGATTTGGGAGGCGTGACACCGCTCCCGTTGACATTACCCGGTAATACCACGAAGTTGCTGATGGCCTTGGGAAAGGACGGCAACGCCTATCTGCTGGACCGGACTCACCTCGGCGGCATAGGCGGCGCGCTGGCTGTTTATCGGGCCGCAGAAGGCATCATCATCACAGCCGCGGCTGCATATCCCGTTGGCGGTGAGGTGCAGGTCATCTATCAAGCAAATCGGGTGGTCTGTCCGGACGGTCGGTCTGTGTCCGGACTTGGCTCGCTGACGGTTACGGCACAGTCAGGCAAGCACCTGCGGTCGGCTTGGTGTGCGCGACTGGATGGTGGTGGCGCGCCTATCGTAACAACCTCGGACGGCAGTTCGGATCCGATCGTCTGGGTGGTGGGGGCCCAAGGTGATGATCGGTTGCACGGCTATCGCGGCGATAGCGGCCAGCAAATCTACTCAGGCTCGGGCTCCGACGATCGCCTGAAGGGGCTGCGCCATCTTGCCACCATCTTGGCCGCGGCTGGGCGGTTCTATGTGGCAGGTGACGGTCGCATCTACGCTTTCACCCTGCCGCACTGATCGCGCCGACGCCCGAACTGCGGGCACGGCCAAATGATTGAGTACCAGCATGGCGCACTGGCGCGCCGGCAGACCGCCCGACTGGTCACGCTGCGACTTTGCCAATGCCCGCACCGCAGTGCTTGCACCTCGTTGCGGCGGGGTTCAGGTCGTCGGAGAGGCAGGCCGGGCGCTCACCGCCTCGTCGATACCGCGCCTCTAGTCCATCGGGCTCATGCCGGCGGCTCACCTGGCGTCGTAAATGATCTTGCCGGCGATTAAACCGACCTCACCTTGCACCTTCGCAGTGAGAACGAGCTCCCACTTTCCGGGCATGCCTGTCTCAATCAAGAAGCGATAAAGCCCAGGCTGCTCCGACGTTGCAGGCCTTACCGTGCCGGCCATCTGGGCCATACCGCTCGGGCCCATGTCCGTCCTGGCTTCGACGATAACAGCACCGTGGACGGGCTCTTCGTCCTGCCGATGCACAAGTCGGACCACGAGCGTGGTTTTGCCGGGCTCGGAGGCTTGGACCGCGGCCGCCTCAAAACGGTAGTCATTGGAGGCAGCCACCGCGAGAATCGTGGTGATGAGCATCACCGCGCCCCAGGCAGCCACACCGATGCCAACGATCCGTCCCATCCAAGAACCCATCGGAGCGGTCTTCTCCAACAAAATAAAGACCGCCAGCCCGATTATCCAAAACAGATTCATGATGCCGCCAAAAAATAGCAGCCCCATCAAGAACCAGCAGCACCCCAGGCAATAGCTGCCATGCCCGAGCCCCATTCTGAAGGCGCCCAGCCGGCCTGGGCGCCAGCTCTGAACAAGGAAACCCATCGGCGAACGGCAATTTTGTAGGCAGATTCTCTTAATGGGCGTTAATTGCCACACACCAGCGGCGAGCAGAATTGCACTGCCGAGCCAATAGCTCGTGGTCGCCATCATCGGCGACAGCAAACCGAGGCGTTCCAATTCCCACTGCAACCCGACTGCAAGTGCACTAAATCCACCCCAGGCTACCAAGTAGCCGCCGGCAAAGATGCCCGTCGGCACATAGGGATGATCGCCAGCTTTCTTGTTGCGGTTTACCCGAGCGAATAGAAGCAGTACTGGCGCTGCACTCGGCAGCATCATTGCCGCCATCATCACCCACCACATCACGAACATCAGGCCGGCATAACCGAGGGTCCACGCTGCGGGCATCATCACATCCGGCATGTTGGGCATTTCCGACCCGAGCACCATGCCGATGCCGGCTCCAAGCAGGATGTAAATCCAAGCGAGCGTGATGACCCCGACGAGAATGGCAACCATCACCGTACGGTCCCGTCGCAGCACGGCTTCGAGGGTAGTCATCTTGGTCACAGTGATCCCCGACGATCTGGCAAATCAACTTACCGCGCTCTGCGTTGTGAGTTCGGCAAGATCGAATCCCGGGTCTCTTCCGATCGAGGGAGTGGTACGACGGTCAGGGTCCATCCCAGTCGAACGGGATGTGCTTGGCCGAATTCAGTTTGTACTCGAATTTAAAGCCGTGCGCGTCGACCCAAAGGGTCGTTGCTTTCCCCCAAGTGACGAGTTGCGGTCCGGGACCCGTCTCGCTGCCCGGTGCGTTTATCAGCTGCGGATATTTCCCGGGCGGGCTGGTCGGTCCGCTGATCGCTGTGGCCCAGGCCTTGACCTTGCCGATAATCTCGACCCCCCAATGGCCAAGATCGGGTGCAATCTCATAGGTAATTTTGGCCCGCTCGATGCCCCGGCTCTGTCGCCCACCAGCGAAGCACTCGTTGACCCAGGCTGGGAAACCGCCAGCGCGGCCGCCGATAATCGTCGGCAGCGCCTCCATCTGCCGGTCGTCCGCGTGATCATCGATATAGAGACCAGCGACCCCAGTAGCCTGCCTCGCCCAGAGGTCGCCTTCCCATCTGCCGACCCGCACCAGGCTTAGATTGTCGAGCTTGATATCGCCATAGTGGCCGGCTCGGACGTGCCAGAATAGCACTGACTCACAAAAACCATTGTCGGGCGCCTGGGCAAAGGTGCAAGGGCAGGGAACCGCGCAGCTGCAGTTGTCAAACCAGTCGCCGGCGATGCGCCATCTCGGAATGTCGCTCATCGGGTCCTCCAAACTGATGGGACGCAGCGGATTATAGCTGGTATTGGCGGCACTGTCCGCGCATTACCGACAGATCATACCAGAACCAGGCTATACCAGGGTCTCGGCTAGAATCTCTATAACGATTGGACGCTTTACCATAGGCGATTCGACAGCAGCGGCTCGGACACGTGTCGCGGGGTCGCTTGGACCGCAGCGAGCGGCCGATCTGCTCGCCCCAATTTACGCCTAGCCTACTGAGCGCTTCGAGACCGCGGCACTGAGTAAAGTAAGCGTGATATTATGTAATGCCTGGACGCGAAAGAAGCTTCTTGAGCTCCGCCACCGCGTCGGCAGTAATGACCACCTACCCCACGGTTGGCTCGGGCGGCGGGAGGTTCGTGAGGATCAGTGTCTGTGCCGGGCCGTACTCTCTGCACCGCATGGCTTCAAGGCGCTGATCCCTATTCGTGGCCCGGGTAGGGCATGCTTCGGCCGGCAACGGGATACACGGCCGATGTGCTCGGGCTGCCTGCAAGCTCGCGTCAAACGGCCATTCGCATTTTTTCCTCCCGCTGTGCGGTCAGCACAATGCGCGAAGTTGCGCGTCCCCAGGCCATTTCGGAGCAATCTCCGGTGCTTTACAAGCAGCAGTGCGACCGATGCGGCTCGGGGAGGGGAACATGCGCCATCGCGCTTTCTGGTGTGCAGCTACCGTTGCACTCTCGCTTGCCACGGTGCGCGCCGGTGCCGTTGACAGCTCAAATGCGAGCGGTGGCGAGATCCTCTGGGACAGCTATGGCATCCCGCACATCTACGGCCCCGACCTGCTGACCGTGGTGCGCGGCTACGGCTATGCCCAGATGGAGAACCAGGCAGAGACACTGCTGACGAACATCGCTGCCGCTCGCGGCCGCCTGGCTGAGTATTTCGGCCCCGGTGACGGCAATGCCAACGTGCAGAGCGATACGCTCGTGCGCACCGAGGGCATTCCCGATCGCGCTTCTGTCTGGCTGCAGGAAGGCGGTGACTTCCAGCGCGCGGTGCTCGACGCCTTCGTTGAAGGTGCCAACGAGTATGCGACGGTGCACGGCGACACCATCGCGCCCGCGATCCGGCAAATCCTGCCGCTGCAGCCGACGGACATTCTGGCTGGCGAACAGAAG
>DASQVN010000149.1:0-12572 GCA_035640755.1 Rhodopila sp. | reverse complement strand
CTGGGTGGACGCCAGGGCCAGCGCGGCCGGCGGTGCTGCCAGACCCCAGTCGACAATGTTGCGCACTGCCTGGTCGAGGCAAAGGGCCGAACCGGCGAGCGTGGCAGTACCGGGGAGGCGGACGGAACCGTCCGGCGTGTGCTCGATCGTCATGCCGGCGAATCGGTAGAGGCCAGGAGGTGCGGCGGCGGCGGCGGTGGCATCGGTGACGAGCATGCTGCGGGCAAGCGTTCTGGCGCGCAGCATGACCTTGAGCGCGTGCGGCGGGACATGGATGCCGTCGGCGATGAAGCTGGCGTGTAGGCGGTCCTCGGCGAGCTGGGCTATCAGTGGGTTGAGGCATTTCGGCTGCGGCTGGGGCAGGGCATTGCCGAGGTGGGTGCTGAGGGCGACGCCGGCCTGCGCTGCGGCTTCCGTCGTGGCCTGGTCGGCGGCGGTATGGCCCATGGCAACGATCATGCCCCGGGCACGAGCATGGGCGATCAGGGGCAGGGCGCCCGGCCGTTCGGGCGCGAGGGTCAGCAGGATGACGGGGCGGCGAAGCTGGCGGGTCAGGCGATCGAGGAGGGCCGGGTCGGGCGGCGGCATCGCCTGTGGCGGATGGCAGCCGGCGTAGCCTGGGGCGGGGTTGAGGAACGGACCCTCCAGGTGGAATCCGGGCACCATGCGGGGGCCGAGGCGGCTTGTCGCGACAGCGTGGTCGAGCGCGTGCAGGCGCGCGCGCAGCGCGGCTTCGTCGGCGGTGATGAGCGTCGGCAGGCAGACGGTGACACCGGCGCGGAGCATCACCTCCAGCGCGTGGTCGAGCGCGTCGGCGGTGAGCGCCGCGTCGTTGAAGTCGATGCCGGCGTAGCCGTTCACCTGGAGGTCGATCAGGCCGTGGGTCTGCATGTCGGGGTGGTGAGCGGTGGCGGGGGCGGAAGTCAAGGACCGCAATCGGCATTGCCGCGTTTCCGGATGGCGCCTGGTGGCGCCGGCGTGAGATTGGGGCGTCCCCCGCCATCACCCCTTTAGCCCCAGCCGCCGCGAGGCAATGCGTGCCCCGTCGCTCATCGCCTTCAGCTTGGCCCACACGACATCCTCGGCGACCCGGCCGCGGCCGGCCGAGGTATCGAAGCCGCAATCCGTTCCCGCCAGCACCCGCGTCGGGTCGCCAACGACGCGGGCGGCCTGCTCCAGCCGGTCGGCCACAACCTCGGGGTGCTCGACGAAATTGGTCAGCGGATCGATCACGCCGACCACGACGACCTGTCCATCGTCCAGCTTCAAGTCCTTCAGGCAACGGTATTCGTGGGCGTGGCGGGGGTTGGCGAACGGCAGCACCCAGCCGCCGACCTTCGCTCGGCTGATCGTCGGCAGGATCTCGTGCAGGTCGACGTCGCAGTCGTGGGGCGCCTCGTAGTTGCCCCAGCAGGCGTGGATGCGCACGCGGTCGCGCGGAATGTTCTCCAGCGCCTGGTTGATCGTCTCGACGACCCGTTCGGCGAAGCCGATGAAGTCCGACAGCGGCCGGTCCTGGTAGGAGACATGCCGTTCCAGCGCCAGGTCGGGCGCATCGATCTGGAGCACGAAACCTGCCTTGTGGATCGCCTCGTACTCGACCTGCAGCGCGCGGCCGAGCGCCTGAAGGTAGGCGTCTTCCGTGTCGTAATAGGCGTTCCGCATGGCGGCGGCGATGATGCCGGGCGAGGGGGCGGTCATGAACGGTTCGGCAAAGCCGCCGATTTCATTCATTGTGGCCTGGAACTCGGTGATTTCGGCCTGCACCAGCGCGGGGTCCAGGTAACGCACGTCGCCGACGGCGGTCGGCAGCGTCCCGCGGTTGCTGACGACCCGCCGCGTTCCCTCATGCTCCGCCTGCCAGGCGCGGAAGCCGGGATAGCGCACCGTGTCGGCCATTGGCGGCCGGGTCCAGCCGCCGCCGAAGCCGCTCATGCGGCGGCGCACGTACAGGAAGAACGCCTCACGCTGCTGCTCCCCGTTGTTGCCGACGTCGACGCCGGCCTCGCGCTGGCGTCGCACGACGTAGCGCGTGGCGGCTTTGCCCGCCTCCTCCAATGCGAGGGCGTCGACATCCTCACCGGCCGCGCGGGCGGCATACATCTCGGTCAGCGCGGCGGGGCGGGGCAGGCTGCCGCAATGCGTCGTCAGGATGCGGTCGGTGCTGTTCAGCATGGCTCGGGCAGCTCCTGTATGGTGGACGGACGGGCGGTCACGCGGCGAACGTGCCGGCGTAGCCGAACAGCCCGACCGCGCCGCCGGTGTGCAGGAACACCACCGTCTCGTTCTTCGGGATGACACCCTTGCGGATCAGGTCGATCATGCCCGCCATGGCCTTGCCGGAATAGACCGGGTCCAGCAGGATGCCTTCCTCCTGCGCCAGCATGTGCACGGCCGCCTTCATACCCTCGGTCGGGATGCCGTAGCCGGCGCCGACATAGTCGCAGTTGGCAACAACGGCGTCGCGCCGGATGCCGCCCTTGACCCCGACATATTCGGCGGCGGCCTGCGCCAGGCGATGGACATTCTCCTCCTGCTGTTGGCGCGGCAGGCGGACGCCGATGCCCAGGACGGGGACGTTGGCATTCATCCCTTCGAGGCCGACCACCAGGCCCGCGTGGGTGCCGGCGCTGCCGGTGGCGGTGACGATGCGGTCGATCCGCAGCCCCATCTCATCCGCCTGCTGCATCAGTTCCTGCGCGCAGGAGACATAGCCCAGCGCGCCCACCCGGTTCGACCCGCCGCCCGGAATCACGTAGACCGATCTGCCCTCCGCCCGGAGTGCCGCACCCTTGGCCTCGGCTTCCGCGTTCATGTCCAGGCCGGCGGGGCGGTACTCGATCTCACAGCCGAACAGGCGGTCCAGCAGCACGTTGCCGCTGCGCTGGTAGTCGGGGTCGTTGGTTTCGACGCGGTGCTCCAGCAACGCGGTACAGCGCATGCCGAACTTCCGCGCCACCGCCGCCGTCTGCCGCACATGGTTCGACTGCACCGCGCCCTGGGTCACGACATGGGTTGCCCCTTGCGCGCGTGCCTCCCCGATCAGCCACTCCAGTTTCCGCACCTTGTTGCCGCCGGTCGCCACCACGGTGCAATCATCGCGCTTGATCCAGATTTCCGGTCCGCCCAGGGCACGTGTCAGGTTATCGAGACGTTCCAGCGGGGTCGGCGCCGGGAACAGGCGGACCCGCGGAAAGCGCGCGAGGTGCATGAACGTCTCCTTCGTATGATTTGGCCCGGCGGGCGAGGGGGCTGTAACGTTTAACACACAGGGCCGTCTCTGAAAGGGGGCGCCGAACCGGTTCCGGGTCACACGGCGCGGCCCCGCCATGGGATGAACACGGAAGGACAGCAGCAATGCAGATCGTCAGGCGGCGCGGATGGGAAATCGCGGAACACCGGGTCACGCCGGAAGCCGTCGCGCTGAACCGCAGGGAGATTCTGGGCGGCGTCATGGCAGCCGGCCTGCTGCCGGCACTTGCCTCCACGCTGGCTCCCGCCGCGGCCCGCGCCGAGGGGGCGCCGCGCAACCCGGCCTTCCAGCCCGGGCCCAACCGCAGCATCACCGCCGAGAAATACGCCACCACCTACAACAACTACTACGAGTTCAATGACAGCAAGAACATCTGGCAGGAAGCCCAGAGCCTGAAGCAGCGGCCCTGGAGCATCCGCATCGAGGGCATGGTCAAGCAGCCCCGCACCATTGCCATCGACGACCTGCTGAAGCAGATCCCGCAGGAGGAACGGGTCTACCGCCACCGCTGCGTCGAGGCGTGGTCCATGGTCGTCCCCTGGACCGGTTTTCCGCTGTCCCAGCTTGTCAAACTTGCCGAGCCCCTGGGCTCGGCCAAGTATGTTGTGTTTGAAACTGCGCAGGACAAAGTGATGTCCGGCCTGTCTGCACCCTTCTATCCGTTCCCATATATCGAAGGGATGACCATCGACGAAGCCGCCAACGACCTCGCCTTCATCTCCACCGGGATGTACGGCAAGCCCCTGCCGCCGCAGAACGGCGGGCCGATCCGCGTGACGCTGCCCTGGAAATACGGCTTCAAGTCTGCCAAGGCCATCGTCAAGGTCAGCTTTACCGACAAGCGGCCCCAAACGTTCTGGGAACAGATCCAGCCGTCGGAATACGGCTTCTGGGCCAACGTCAACCCGGACGTGCCACATCCGCGCTGGAGCCAGGCGACCGAGCGCCTGCTGGGCAGCGATGACAGAGTGCCCACGCTGATTTTTAATGGTTATGCTGAGCAGGTGGCTGGCTTATATACCGACCGGAAAAACGAAAAGCTGTTCATGTGATTGCCCAACGCGTCCTGGCCGTGATCGCCGCTGTTCTCCTCGTCTCCGCTGTCGCCATCGGGACATTCGGTGCGGAAAGCATATCACTTGGCCAGGCGCTGTACCTGATCGACCACGACCTGCTGAACCGACTGCCCGACTGGTCGCGGCATGCAATCGGCCTCTGGTTCTGGAGCATGGTCGTGCAGCCCTTGCTGGTGCGGCCGGCCTGGCTGCTGCCGGCCTCGATCGGCATTGTTTGTGTCGGCGCCTCGATGTCGCTGTCCAACCGCAAGAGCACGCACCGGTCACATCGGCGGAGCTGATCCTCTTTAACAATTATTACGCATTCATGGTGGAGGGTGCTATAGACGCTGCCCATGGCGGCGTCCGCGGAACATGCCCAACAGGAAGAGAAAGGCTTCAGCAGGGCATTGCTGGTCGCCTTCGTCTGCCTCGTCGCGCTCGTGCTTGGCGTCACCGCGCTGACGCTGTGGGACAGCTACCACCGCCAGCTCAGGGAAACATGGGACCGCCAGCACCGCCTGGCCGTGATTCTCGCTGAACAGACCAGCCGAGCGGTCCAGTCCATTGATCTGGTTGCCAGCGCCACGATCGAGGATATCCGCGCCCGCGGCATTACCACCGAGGCCGCGTTGCGCACCCAGCTTGCCGATGAGCCCACCTTCCGCGCTTTGCGCGAGCGGATCCGCGACCTGCCGCAGATCGAGGCGCTGACGCTCGAGGACGCGCACGGCCGGGCCGTCAACTCGTCCCGCTACTGGCCGTCGGCCGGGATCGATCTCTCGCCGGGGGACGTCTACCGCCGGCTGCATGATACCGACGCCGCCGAGCCATACATCAGTGAACCGTATTTCAGCGGTCTCGGCCATAGCTGGACGCTATTCCTGGGCCGCCGCATCCTTGCCCCTGACGGTAGCATGATCGGCCTGATCGCGGCCGCGATCTCGCTGCCGTACTTCAATGACTTCTTCACCACGGTGAACCGCGACGATGGGCAGACCATCACCATCCTGCGGCCGGACGGGCTGATCCTGGCGTCCAACCCGCTGCCCTCGGCCGAGATTGTCGGCCAGCGCCTGCCAGCCGGATCGCCCTGGTACCGCACCATCATCGCCGGCGGTGGCGACTATGAGGCGCCGTCGATGCGTACGCATCGTCCACGGCTGACCACGGTGCGGCCGGTTGCCCGGTATCCGCTGGTGATTGATGTCGGTGCCGACCGGCTGGTGGCACTCGGCGCCTGGCGCCGGCAGATGATCCTGTTCGGCCTCTGCGCCGCGGTCTGCATTGCCGCACTGCTGGGCCTGTTTCAAATGCTGCGCACCCAGCTCGTTCGCCTGGCCGACCGGGCGCGCGACCTGCGCATCACTGCCGAGGCGCTGCGCGACAACGAGGCTGCATTGGCCGACAAGTCGCGCACCCTGGAGACCACGCTCCGCTACATGGAGCAGGGCATCACCATGGTCGCTGCCGACGGCCGCGTGATGGTCTGGAACCAGCGCGCCTGCAAGCTGCTCGACCTGCCCGAAATCTTGTTCGAGCGGCCGATCCATTTCGACGAAATCCTCCAGTACCAGTTCAGGATGGGCGAATTCGAGGACATCTCGCCCGAGCTGAAGGCGGCGATCGATGCCGGCGGCATCTCCACCGTGATGCCGGTGTATGAACGCCGCCGGCGCAATGGCAAATGGATCGAGTTCCGCACCGTCCGCCTGCCGGAGGGCGGCATCGTCCGCACCTATACCGACATCACCGACCGCAAGCAGGCCGAGGAACGGGCCGCCGCGGCGCGTGACCAGGCCGAGGCCGCGCGGGCTGCGGCGGAACGCGCCAACCAGGCCAAATCCGAGTTCCTGGCCAACATGTCGCATGAGATCCGCACGCCGATGAACGGCGTCATCGGCATGAATGAGCTGCTGCTGCGCACCGATCTGTCGCCCGAGCAGCGCGAATGGGCCATCGGGGTGCGCGATTCCGCTGCCGCCCTGCTGAACGTGATCGACGACATCCTGGATATCGCCAAGCTGGAGGCCGGTAAGGTCGAGATCGTCCGCACCGATTTCGACCTTGCCGCCACGGTGCGTGCCGCGGTTGCGTTGCTCGAGCCGCAGGCCACGGGGAAGGGCCTGCGCATCCAGTGCATGATCGGCCCCGCTGCCGAACGACGCGTGCATGGCGATCCGCTGCGCCTACGGCAGATCCTGGTCAATCTGGTCGGCAACGCCGTCAAGTTCACCGAGCGGGGCCACGTCATCGTCCGTGC
Source organism: Rhodopila sp. (assembly GCA_035640755.1). Taxonomy (GTDB): domain Bacteria; phylum Pseudomonadota; class Alphaproteobacteria; order Acetobacterales; family Acetobacteraceae; genus Rhodopila. The sequence continues at coordinate 6,001 of DASQVN010000149.1, read as the reverse complement.
CGGCGCCGACCCGATCGACCCTGCGCTGACCTGTGTCGAGGTCGAAGATACCGGCATCGGCATGAGCGAGTCGACCGTCGGGCGCCTGTTCCAGAAATTCGTCCAGGCCGATACCTCGATCTCCCGCCGCTTCGGCGGCAGCGGCCTTGGCCTTGCGATCAGCCGCGAGCTCGCAACGCTGATGGATGGCACGCTGACGGTCGAGAGCACCGAGGGGCAGGGGAGCACGTTCCGCTTACGCCTGCCCCTGCCGGATGCGCCCGACATCCTGTCCAGCGGCGTGCCGGCGTCGTCCGGCGCCGACCCGGTGATGCCCGCCGGCCGTGTCCTGCGCGTGCTGGTTGCCGATGACAACGCGATCAACCTGCGCCTGATCACTGCCCTGCTGAGTGCCGGCGGTCATGCCGTCACCGCCGTGCCCGACGGTGCGCAGGCCGTCGAGGCGGCAAGGACGCAGGCCTTCGACGTGGTGTTGATGGACGTGCAGATGCCGGTGATGGACGGTGTCGAGGCGACGGTGCGGATCAGGGCGCTGCCGCCGCCCGCTTGCGACGTACCCATCGTCGCCGTGACTGCCGATGCCGTGCAGGGGGCGGCGGAGAAATACCTGTCGGCCGGCATGGACTACTACCTGAGCAAGCCGATCTCGGCGGCATCGCTGGCCGCGATGCTCGATACCGCCGCCGGACGCTCCGCGTCGTCCGCCGTGGCGGCAGGAGTGGACAACACGGTTCTCGGCTCCCTCCGGGCGATGCTCGAGCCGGCCCAGCTCGGGGTGCTGCTGAGCGAAACCCTCGCCGACATCGACCAGCGGCTGAGCGGCCTCGGCACATGCCTCGATGCCGGCGATGCTGAAGCGGCGGGCAGGCTGGCGCATGATCTTGTCTCGATTGCCGGCAACTGCGGCGCCGCCCGGCTAAGCGAACTCGCCCGCACGATCCAGACCGCCTGCCGCCTGGGCAATCTGCAGGAGGCCGCGGAGCTCTTCGCCGACCTGCAACGCGCCGCCCCTGGCGCGATCGCCGCGCTGACCAGTCTCCGCGATACCGTCGCCGAACCTTGATCTTTCTCCGCGGGCGCGCGCTCCGGCGGCTTCTACGCGACGCTGCTGGGCGGAACGTACGATGCGTCAGCGGCCCGGTCAGGCGAGGCCCCGCAAACGGGGGACGGGAGGGATGGCTGATATGCGTTCTTGGCTGATGGCCATGCGTCAGATGCATGACGTCACGCCGCCTTGGACGCCCCGCACAGCGCCAGATACTCCCAGACCATTGTCGCTGCCGCCAGCGCTGTGATTTCCGACAGATCGTATGCCGGTGCGACTTCCACCATGTCCATGCCGGCGAAGTTCACGGCCCCAAGCCGCCGCAGGATGGCCTGTGCCTGCCAGGAGGCCAGCCCGCCGATCTCCGGCGTGCCGGTCCCCGGTGCAAAGGCGGGGTCCAGCACGTCGATGTCGAAACTCAGATAGGCCGGTGCGGTGCCTACCACCGCTATGATCCGCTCCGCCACCGCTGCCGGCGTGCCGGCATGTACGTCCTGGGCAGACAGCACCGTGACCCCCTGGGCAATGGTCCAGTCCATCACTGCATTCTGCACCGGGGAGCGTATGCCGATCTGGATCATGCGGCGTGGATCGACCAGTCCCTCCCGGATAGCGTGATAGAACGGCGAGCCGTGCCCGTACGCCTGCCCGAAACTATCCGGCCAAGTGTCGACGTGCGCATCGAAGTGCACCAGGCCGAGCGGGCCGCCCTGCCGGGAGGCGAGAGCGCGCAGCAGGGGGAGGGCGATGCTGTGCTCACCGCCCAGCGCCACCAGGTGCCGGATCCCCACAGCCTGTGCTTCGATCGCGGCGAGCGTTCCGGGGATGTCGCCCAGCGCCAGGTTGAGATCGCCGATATCGGCCAGGTCCATGGCTGCCGGTTCGACACGGTGCAGCGGATGGCCGCCATCGGTTAGCATACGGCTTGCCCGCCGGATAGCCGCTGGCCCGTCGCGCGTGCCAGAGCGGTTCGTCGTGCCGATATCCATCGGGATTCCGGCAACGGAATAAGCCGCCCCTGGGTCGGCGCGCCCGATGCCCAGGAAGGTTGGCGGAACAGCGAAGGTTGGGGTGCCGGGCATCATCATCGCTGGAGCGGGTTGGGCGAGGTCATCCACCTATCACAGCCGGTGCGGGCCGGCCACTCCGGGGTCGCCAGCCTTGACCATGCTTGGCGGGCATGCGCTGCTGCGGCGGACAAGTACAGGGGGAATGGTGCACCGGATTGCTTGCATCCTGCTGTTCGTGTTGCTGGGCGCCTGCGTCGGCCCTGCCGAGGGAAGCTTCGCGGTCAGGTTCACCCAGTTCTCGGCCGAACTCGACCCGGCCGCGCGCGCCACGATCCAGGCCGCCGCCGCATATGCCAAGGCCAATCCGCTGGCGCCCCTCAGCGTTGATGGCTATCGCATGCGTCCCGACCCAACCGAGCCTGATACGCTTCGGCAGGAACGCGTGCATGTGGTGACGAGTGCGCTGGTGGATGCCGGTGTCGACCGCTGGCGCATCCAGGTCCTCGGCACCGGCATCGTCTATCCGCAGGGTGTGCCGATGCCCGCACTGCCCAGCCGGGAGGTCATCATCAATGCGGGACTATGATGCGGCTGCCATCGGCATCTGTTGGCCCCCTCACTCCCAGGCGCTCCAGCCGCGGCAGTACCTCCTGCACAAAGTACGGGATCTCGCGCAGGTAGTCCACGAACGCAACGGTGCATCCCGCGAGCCCGGAGGCGCTCATCCGCGCCATTTCCTGTGCCACGTCGTCGGGTGAGCCGACGAACGGATATGCGCCGGGATAGCCGCCCGCATATTGTCGTCCTGTCGCACGGGTGAACCGGTTCTCGAACGGGCGGGCGATCGGGGCCGTAGCCTCACCGGGTGCGGCTTGGCCGGGAACGGTGGTGCCGCGGGTGGCCCGGTAATAGGCCTGGCCCTCGGCGTCCGCCATTTCCTCGGCGAAGTGATGAAAATACTCTTCGGCTTCCCGCCGTGTCGGCCGGCAGACCACATGGCCCATGGTGAAGACCGAGATCGTCCGCCGGTAGCGCGCCATGTGCCCTGCTACGTCATCGAGCAGCGCCGGCACCTGATCAAGTTCCGTGACATTCAGGAACAGCACGTCCGCCGCCCGCGCGGCGAAGTCCCGCCCGCGCGGCGAGAACCCGGCCGACATCACCGGCGGCCGCTGCACCGAGACCGGATTGGTCTGGCACCGTCTCAGCTTGAAGAACCGCCCGTGCCAGTCGAACTCCGGTCCATCTTCGAGCAGCTTCGCCCAGACCTGGAACCATTCGAGGCCATGATCGTAGCGCGTGTCCTGGTCGATCGTCACGCCGTGTAGGTCGAACTCCGCCTGGTTCCATCCGCAGACGATGTTCAGCCCCGCCCGCCCATGCGTCACATGGTCGATTGTCGCGATCGCCTTCGCCCCGAAGGCCGGCGTGACGAGCGGCACATGTACGGTGGAGAAGATGGCGATCTGCTGTGTTACCGCCCCCAGGGCCGCGCCATGTGTCAGAGTCTCGAACGAGCGGCCGTAGATGTTCGCCTTGCCCTGGTAGCCGCGCCATTTTGCCACCGGCAGGATGAACTCGAGCCCGGCCTGATCGGCGATCCGGGTCATGGCGACGATGTCGTCCCACTCCGCCTTCCAGCGCTCGGGCGCGAGGCTCATGGTCAACCCGCCGTCACAGTTTGCGCTGAAGATGCCCAGCTTGAAGCGGTTGGGTCCGAACAGCGGATTGGGCACTTGCAACATCGTCACGTCCTGGAGCACTCGACCGTGATCGCCGGAGGCCGAATTGCCCGCCGTCGTGGATCACGCCCCGAACAACTCGAGGGACGTGACCCAGGTCATAGTGGCGGGCACGGCGGCAGATCACGTTTCAAGACGGGCGGCGCGGGTCATCAAGATATTGCTACCCGCACGCTGACCGGAACAAGCGTCGTCGCGACGCCGCCCGCTCCGGTGTCATGATCCCCAGCGTTGCACTGCCGGAGTAACCGATGCTGATAGCCCAACTCTCCGATCCGCATGTCCGGCCGGCCGGCCTGCTGTCGAACCGCGTCTCCGACACCAACGGCCTGACCGAGCGTGCGCTGCGCGTGGTGGCCGCGCTGCGCCCTGTGCCCGACGTCATGATGATCACGGGTGACCTGACCGAATGCGGGCTGCCGGAGGAATACACCCATTTCGTTGCCATGCTGGAGCGCACGCTGCCCCGCCCGGTCCATGTGATCCCCGGCAATCACGACCACCGCGGGAACTTCCGCGCCGCGCTCGCGCACCTGCCCGGCGTGACCAGCGACCCCGAGTATGTGCAATATGTGATCGAGGACCTGCCCGCCCGCATCGTCATGCTGGACACGCTGGTTCCTGGCGCAAACCATGGCTTCCTCTCCGCTAGCCAGTTGGCCTGGCTCGACGGCACGCTGTGCGCCCAGCCGGCGAAGCCCACGCTGATCGGGATGCACCATCCGCCGCTCACCGTCGGCAGCAAGGGGCTGGATGCGATCGCGCTCTCCAACGCTAGGGCGTTTCGCGAGGTCATTGCACGCCATCCCCAGGTGATGCGCATCGTCTGCGGACATCACCATCGCCCGATCATCGGCCAGTGCGCGCAAGCCGTCGTCTCGGTCGCACCCTCGGTCGCGCATCAGGTCGAGCTGTCGTTCGCGCCCGACCATCCCGGCGCGCTGACGTTCGAGCCGCCCGGTTTCCACCTGCATCTGTTCGGTAGTGATACGGGTTTCGTTTCGCATACCGTCTACACACAAACGTACCCTGGGCCGTTTCCGTTTCTATCTGAAGCGGAGTCGATGGAAAGCAAATCGAAATAAAACTGCCGCTCGGACGGGATGGACACACGCCATTTTGTTAACTCTTCTTTAAACCTTCTCTGCTATCGAGCAGGTCCCCATTGCTGGATCGCGCACCGTGACACCCATCTGGATGGCGTATGCCGTGGCCGTTGCTGCTGCATTGGCTGTCTTTGCCATCGCTGGATGGCGCGGCCGACGCCCCTGTGCCTGCCCGGTGCACCGCGCCCGGAAGAACCGCCTTCCTCCAGCCGCTGGCAATGAGGTGACCGAGGCGATCCGCGCCGCCCTCAACCGCGTTGCACCCTTGATGTCGCAGTATGATGTCCGCGCCGATGTCGCCGTCCTACCCGGCCTGGTGGCGCGCGTCCGGAATACCGTCCTGACCGACGTCATCGAAGATATGCTGACCGTTTCCATCCGCGGCGCCCCCGCCTGCCGGCTGCTGCTGACCGCCGTGGCCCAGGGCGACGATGTGGAGGTCACGGTCACCGACGACCTGCCCAACGCCCATCAGGCCTACCGCCTGGGTCAGGTTCGCGGCCTCAATCAACGCGTTGCCCGGCTGGGCGGCACGCTGCACGTCACCGCCCATCCGACCGAGGGCACGACGCTGGCCGTCCGGCTCGCGGCCTCGCCGGCCATCACGTGCGGTGCAGCGGCCTTGCGCGGCGCACCCTCCCCACAGGGTGCCTTCAGCTACGGTACGACCCGTTGATGTCGATGTAGCCGTGCGTCAGGTCGCACGTCCACACGGTTGCCTTGCCACGGCCGAGCCCGAGGTCGATGGCGATAGCGACCTCCCGCCCTTTCACGTGCGCAACTACCGGCGCCTCATCATAGCCGGGCACCACCGCGCCGTTGCGCGCCATCCAAACACCGCCGACGCCGACCGACAGCGTGTCCCTATCCGCCGGCTCACCTGATTTTCCCACCGCCATCACGATGCGGCCCCAGTTCGCGTCCTCGCCCGCGATCGCCGTCTTCACCAGCGGTGAGTTGGCGACGGCCATCGCCACGTTCTTCGCCGATTGTGTGTTCACCGCCCCGGTCACATCGATGCGCACCAGCTTCTGTGCGCCTTCGCCGTCCTTTACCACCTGCAATGCAAGATCCAGCAGTACCTCATGCAACGCTCGG
>DASQVN010000148.1:0-2556 GCA_035640755.1 Rhodopila sp. | reverse complement strand
GCGGCAGTGTGCGGGGCGCCGGCGTGACCCGGTTCGGATGGCGCGGATACGGCGGGCAAGGAGGCCGGCGGTGTCGTGCCGGGATGCGAAGGGCTAGTGCTGGGGGGCAGCGCTGTGGCGTGCGGCCCTGCCGGCGGGCTGGCGGGCGCCGATGCGGCAGTGTTGGGCGGCGTGGGCTGGGCAGGCGTCCCGGCGGCCCGCCGAGGACCGGTAACGGCGGACGTGCCGCGGTTCCGGTGCTCGCCTGCGGATGGATTGCCGGGCCGGGCGCGGGGTGCGGCACGGCCGCGGGGCCAAGATTGAGCTGGTGCGCGACCGCGGGGGTGACTCCGGCGGTGGTGGGGGCGGGGCGCAGCGGCTGCTGGCCGACGATGGGGTGTGCGGCGGCGAATTGCTGCGCGGTGACCGGCTGGGCGACGGATTGGATGGGGCGGGATTGCGTGACGGCCGCGACAGAGGCCGAAGTGGCCGCGCCGCGGTTGGCGAAGTTGTTGATCGTGACGTTGTTGTTGATCGTCGTGATGTTGGTCACGTGGGTCACGTTGACCTGCCGGACATACTCCGGCGAGGCATGATACCAGGGATGGTACGGTTCATGCGGGGCAAGCGGCACCCAGCCGATTGTGCCCGCGGCGAGGGCGGCCCCCACGGCGACTCCGGCGCCGATGCCGATGAAGGTGACCAGGGCAGGGGCATAGACAGGCGGCGCGGCGACAGTGACGGTGCCGGGCGTCCAGGCCCAGCGGCCGCCGATTTCGATCCAGCGGCCATAATGGAAGGGGGCGAAGCCCCAGGGGGCATTGTCCACCCAGGTCCAGCCCCACGGGGCGACATAAGCCCAATGACCCTCACGATAGGGGACCCAGCCGGGTGAGACCGGGGGATACCAGACCTGGCCGTATTCGGGGGGCTCGGCCCAGCTTCCGGAGTAGGCGAGGTCCTCGCTGCCCGGCATCGACAGGATTTGGCGCGGCACGGCAGCCGGCGGCGGCCGCTCGGCTTCGAGCCGGGTGTTGAGGAAGGCGGTGCGGATGGCGGGGCCGATGCTGCCCTGGAACGGATCGGTGCCGGTGATGGTGGCGGTCTGGCCGGCGTTGACGGTCAGCGCGACATTCGGGGCGTCGATCTGGGCGGTGCCGTCGATGACGGTGACGAGCGTCGGCTGCTCGGTCGTGCCGACGACGATGCCGTAGCGGCCCGGGGCGGTCAGGCGGACGGCGCCGCGCGGGGTTAGGATGGTCCAGGCCTCATTCGGGGCGAGGTCGCGCAGGTGGTAATAGGTCTCGCCCTGGGCAGCGACCGCCTGAAGCCCGGTGGTGTCGAGCGTGTTGACTGTCAGCTCGGTTCGTTCGGCCAGCGCGATGCGGCTGTCGGAGATTTCCAGCCGAGCGGCGGCGGCGGGCTCGGTCCAGAAGGAGTTGCCGCTGATGACGGGGTAGTTGGGGCTGGCCGCGCTCCACTGCGTATCGCCCTGGTTGCGGAACGAGACGGCGCCGCTGATCTGGGCGATGCGGCCGACGCGGGTGGGGGGATCGTTCTGGCCCTGATCCGGAGCCGCATCGCCGGGGGCGGGCGGCAGCGGCGACAGGGCCTGCTGTGCCAGCGCGGCGGCAGGCAGGGCGTTGACCAGCAGGGCGGCAAGGGCGACGCCGGCAGTCAGGCGGAACAGGCGGGTGGATCGGCGCATCTGGGTCCGTTCACAACGTGGGTCTCCCCAGTGATGAACGGAGACGGTGGCAAAACAAAGCCAAAAATCCAGCGGCAACACCTTGGAATTGCCTCGCGGTTGACGCGGCTGTGACACAGGGGCGCCGCAAAACCGCCATCGACGCTGCCCATATGCGTGAGACGACGCCGAGCAGAAAGTACAATCCAGGAGGAAGGCAATGACCAGGTCATTGCTCAGACGGCTGCCGTTGCTGGCGATCGGGCTGGCGGGACTGAGCGGTTGCGCGACCTATGCCGGCTACCCGAGCTATGGATCCGGCTACCCGAGCTACGGGTACGGTTATGGCGGGCCGGCCTACGCTTACCCGTCCCCCTACTATGGCGGGGGCGCAGTCATCGGGTTTGGCGGCGGATGGGGACATCACTGGCATAATGACTGGGATGACCGGGGCTGGCATCACGGCTGGAACGGTGGCTGGCATGGGGGCGGCTGGCACGAGGGCGGCCATGCGGCGCCAACCCATGTGGCGCCGCCGCCTGCGGCACATCCGTTCTTCGGCCATGGGTAGTTTTGCAGAGCAGATTCACGCGTCGCACGTTCCACGCTCCCGTGATCTGCTCTGGCAGAAGATTTGCAGCGCAGATTCACGCGTCCGCACATTCCGCGCTCCCACGACCTGCTCTGGATCAGAACCCAGCTGCCGCGAGGCCGAGGATGGCGCGGGCGCAGGCCTGGGCGCGCGGCACCATGGTGTCGAGGCGCAGGAACTCCTCCGGCGTGTGGGCGTTGCCGCCGACTGGGCCGACGGCGCAGATGGTGGGGGTGCCGACGGCGGCGGTGAAGCCTGAATCGGCGCAGCCGCCGGTGAACTCGCCCTCGGTCCTGAA
>DASQVN010000147.1:0-2538 GCA_035640755.1 Rhodopila sp. | reverse complement strand
GATGATGCCGATCGCCTGCCACTGGCTGGTCAGCGGCGCGCTGCCGGCCGGGAGCAGGTTGGCCAGGTATCCGGTGCCCGGCGTCCAGGCGAACTGCCAGCTGTACGCGGCGGCCACGGTGACGATCCCGTACGGCAGCAGAATCGACGTGCGGACCAGTCCCCGCCACAGCGGCGTGTAGTACAGCAGCAAGGCGAGCGCCATGCCGAGCACGAGCTCGATCGCGACCGAGATCGCCATGATGATCAGCGTGACGAAGAACGCGTGCCACCAGACGCCGCTGGACAGCACGGTGCCGTAGTTCGACAGGCCCACGAAGTGGGTGCGCTGCGGAAACCGCAGGTCGTACTGCTGCAGGGATAGGTAGATCGCGTAGCCGATCGGGTAGAACGCGACCGCGGCCATCACGATCACCGCGGGCGCGCAGAGCAGCCATCCGAAGCGCCGCTCGGCGCGGGTAGCCTCGGACAGCCGTCGGCGCTCGGCCCGGCTGAGTTCGGCTGGCGCTTGCGGCGGAGCAACCGTGGTCATGCGGTCACCTCTCTTCTGCTCGCCATCCGGCTAGGGCGGACCTCACGGGACCAGGCCCTTGCCGGAAAGTGCGTTGTTGATGCCGCCGCTGATCTGCCCCAGGGTCCCGGTGGGGTTGATGCCGACCGTCGGCGACACGGCATGCGAGATCACTATCGAGACGTTCTGGTAGAACGGGGTCTTCGGCCGCACCGACGCGGACAGCAGCGCCTGCTTGATCGCCGCGGCATAGGGATACGTCTTGATGAACGACGGGTTGGTGTACAGGGACATCAGTGTCGGCGGCAGGCCGCCCTTGACCGCGGCGAGGATCTGGTTCGGCCGGTCGCGCAGGCACAGGATGGCCTGCCGGGCCAGGTCTGGATGGGCGGAGTAAGCGCTAACCGCCAGGTCGATGCCGCCGATCGTCACGTGCGACGGGACGTTCGGGTTCACCCGCGGGTACAGCGCCCACTTGAAGTGCTTGAACAGCTGCGGGTTGTCCATCTGCATCGAGGGATAGACGAACGGGTAGTTCAGCTCGAAGGCAGCGGAACCGCCCTCCATCGCCAGCCGGTTCTGGTCCTCCTGCTGCACAGCCTGCGACGGGTCCGCGGCGGGCGAGTTCGCGAGCGTGGACATGATCTGCAGCGCCTTCAGGGCAGGGGCGCCGAGCGACGGCGCGGTGCTGCTGGCGTTCAGGACGCTGCCGCCCGCGCTGGCGACCAGCGAGTTGAACCACACCGTGGCGCCTTCGTACTGGGCGCCCTGGATCTCGATGTAGTGCGGCTTGCCTTCCTTGGCCAGCTGCTCGGCGTCGCTGATCATCTGGTCCCAGGTGGTGGGCGGGTTGGGCACCAGGTCGGAGCGGTACCACAGCAGCTGGGTATTGGTGTTGTACGGGACCGCGTAGAGCTGGCCGTTCCACGTCGCCGTCTGCAGCATCGTCGGCAGCGTGTCCTTCACGGCGGCCGCCTTGTCCGCACCCGTCCACGGGAGGATCCAGCCCGCCTGCGCGGTCTCGGCCTCCCATGTCACGTCCAGCCCGAGGATGTCCATTGAGCTGTCGTGCGCGGCCAGGCGGCGCACGATCTGCTGGCGCTGCGAGTCGGCGTCGGTCGGCAGCTTGTTGTAGACGATCGTGTACTTGCCGCCCGACGCGGCGCTGCAGGTGTCAACCGCCTGCTGGATCGCGCCGGAGTTGTCGGGGAAACTCCAGTAGTTCAGCTTGACCGGGGCGTTCGCGGCCGAGGCCGACGAACACGCCGCCAGGGAGGCGGCGAGCAGCATGGCGGCGGACACCATCGCCGCACGCCGCCGGAGGCTCCGGCCACGCAGCCGGACGCGAAGCCACGAGGGCCGTCCGCCGCGGTGGACGTCCATGTCCGACCACCCCCACTTCGTTGTGGGCCGCCTGCAGTGCCTCTGCAGGTCACAATTACATACCCAACAAACGCGTCTTGTCACCGCGCGTCAAGCGCTCCGTGCGGAGTTGCCGAGTTCTTCTCCTCGAACACGCTTCGTGTGGGGGCGATGAATTCGGGCGGCGGATCGGGTCTGCCCTGCCATGCGCGTCATGCTGACAGCGGGCGGGTTGTGCGCAGTCCTAAATCTTGAGCGGGTTTTGGGAGCTGGAACCTTGGGGCCTAGCCCATTGCGAGGCACGGCCGGCACCGCACAGAATGGATTAGTGAACATCTTGGCGCTCTTTTCGTCGTTTTTGCCCAGACCTGCAACCTGCAGGCAGGTGTGAGCGTCCTATGGAAGGCGAGGGCTTCGGTGCCGCCGGAGCCAGGCCGCTCGCTGTCATGGTTATCAAGACCTATCGGGGAACTCAGGGATTCAATGACAATGGTCAACCATGTCCTCGATGACCGCTACGCGTTGGTCGAGCGGCTGGCCACTGGTGGGATGGGTGAGGTCTGGCGGGGCGGGGACCAGATCCTCGGCCGGCCGGTCGCGATCAAGATGCTGGCCGCCGCGCACGCCGGCGACGAGCAGTTCCGGGCGCGGTTCCGGGCCGAGGCG
>DASQVN010000146.1:0-3620 GCA_035640755.1 Rhodopila sp. | reverse complement strand
CGGCCTTTCTTCTTGTCTCCATCTGGAGCAGTACTCATACAACCTTACAAGCTGTACTCCTTAATCAATTGACAGTCCGGCTCGCCTACGCATTCTGATAGGCCAATCGAGCGCAGAGGCGATCCATGGCAAGAGCAGCTTTCAACGGCAGGCACGGTCCGGTCGGGCTGGCCGACCGGCTTAAAAGGGCCCGGAAACTAGCCGATCTCACGCAGGCCCAGGTAGCCGCCAGGATCGGGGTCGATACCAGTGCCGTTGGGCAATGGGAAACCGGAAAAACCGTCCCGAGTCCCACGAACCTGACCGAACTCGCCCGACTCTTGAACGTGTCCACGGACGATTTGCTGGACGTCCGGCAGCCAGCCCTCGGCCCAGCCCTCGGCAAAGACACGATGGCTGACGACCTGCGCCTGCTCGAAGAAGCGCGCCGCCTCGGCGTCGATCTCCGCAAGGTTGTCGACACCGCGCGTCAGCAGCGTTGGCGCGAGGAAAATCGCGATGCGATTGCCGATGCGAATGCCTTCATCGAAGGCCATGGACTCTGGAGCGATGGGAAACGCCTGTTCTGATGCAGTGCGATGTCCACCGGAATACCGACGACAGAACTGGACAAATCCCGTATCTGCTCGATGTTCAGGCGGATCTGCTCGATGACCTGCAAACCCGCGTCGTCGTCCCCCTCATTCGCGCCGACACCTTCGGGCGCCGCGCTGACCGTCTGCATCCGGTTTTTGAGGTGGAAGGAACCAAAGTCGTTATGGCCACACACCTGATTGCCGCCATCCGCAGGCACGCCTTGGGCACTGCCGTTGCATCCGTACGGGACCAGCGCGACCTCATTGTCAACGCAATCGATGTCCTATGGTCGGGCGTCTGACCCCAGGATAATCCTCCATGGCTCTCCGCTCCCCTTCGCGGCCTCCGTGGTTCAAAAAACCTCCAACCACCACCCCTGCCAACACCCCGCCCGTCAGAACGGCACCTCCACCTCCACCCTCCACCGCAACGTCCCCTGGGGCGACGCCTGCGTGGCCCCGAACAGCCACCCGATCTCGTATTTCACCTTCCCCGCCGGCCCGAGCCCAAGTGTGCTGAGCCGCACCTGCCCCACCCCGACCGGCCCGACCAGGATCTGCTGACGCGCCAGCCGCGGCACGTGCCCCAGCACGCCCGCATCGCCGTAGATCTCCACTGCCGGAGACAGCTTCTCCCAGATATTCCACCGGCTCTGCCACGCGTAGGAGAAATCCATCCCCTGAGTCGTCTGGTCCGGCCCAAGCTGGCGCGTCAGGAACAGGTTGATCGTATGCGTCGTGCGCCCGATGTCTTTCTGGATCAGCGGCCCGAAGGTCAGCTCGTTCGGCCCGGCATGCTTGCCCCGCGTCAGCGACTGCCCGTACTCGATATACAGCGCCGCATCCGCCCAGTACTCGCCCGGTTCGGTGAACTGGAATGTGTTCTCGCTCACCAGGCCATTGACCAGCAGCGGCTCGTTGAAGCCGGCATTGCGGTTGGCGGCAATCTCGACCGCCGTATGCCACCAGTGCGTCAGCCCGGTGCCGAACTCCAGCGTATAACTCTGCGCCCCGCTGTTGCTCGGCAGGCGGTCGAATTGCGCCGCGCCGTTATGCTCGAATTCGAACTCGCCCTCGCCGATGTCGCTGGGATAACGAATGTGAAAGTCGGCTTCGGCCCTGGATGCGGCAAGTAGGAACAGGGCCGCCGCCAGCCCCCAGGCCCACTGCCTCATTTCGCCACCAGCACGCCCTGGGCGGTATCCTGGTGAAAGTCGCCGAAGAACTTGTACTCCCCTGGCTCCAGCGGCCCGAGGAACACCGTGATCGTCTGCCCCGCCGCGACCAGCTTCTCGCGGTTCAACTGGGTGCTTTCGAACTCGTCCGCCGTGTCATCGGCATTGTGCACCTTCAGCTTGAACTTCACCCCGGCCGGCACCTCGATCCGCGACGGCTCGAACCGGTGGCTCCGGAACGTCAGGGTCGGCAGCTCATCCGCCGCCCGCGCCCCCGGCGGCGCCGCGACCAGTCCCGTTACGATCACCGCCACCATCGTCCGCCGCGCCGGCCGGCTGACCAGCTGAGCACTGATGGCCAGCAGCAGCAGGGTTCCGGCCCAGGCGGCGAACTGGATGCCCGATGGCCGCGCGCTGTAGCCGATCAGCGTGTGCAGCGCCCGCCCCAGCAGCGAGTCGTCGGCCAGCAGCGCGCTCGTGTCCCACAGCCGCTCGCCCCAACCCGGCAGCAGGTCCACCCCGTGCAGCACCGCCGCCACCTGCCCCGCCATGCCCGCCGCCAGCAGCATCACCAGCCCATTCGTGACACTGAACAGATGTCGCAGCGGGATGGTCAGCAGCCCGCGGTACAGCAGCCACGACAGCACCGCCGCCAGGGCAAGCCCGCCTACACCGCCAACCGTCAGCAACACCGCCGAGGTGTGGGAGGACGCGACGATCCCGTACAGGAACAGCACCACCTCCGCCCCTTCCCGCAGCACGGCGATCGCCACCACCACCGCCAGCGCCGCCAGGGATCGTTGGCCCAGCCGCACCGCCTGCCCCACGGCCTGCAGCTCCGCCGCGATCTGCCGTGCATGCGACGACATCCACAGGATGTGCCACGCCAGCATCACCACGGCGAAGCTCAGGATGGCGGCGGTGAACAGCTCCTGCCCGATCCCCTCGAACGCGTTCGATAGCGCCGCGGCAAACGCCGCCACGAGCGCCGCGCCAGCGGCCCCGCCGGCCGCGCCCTTCGCGATCCAGCGCCCGCGTCCAACAACGCCCTTGGTCGCCGCCAGCACGATGCCGACGATCAGGCCGGCCTCCATGGCCTCGCGAAATGCGATCAGCAGGCTTGCGAGCACGCGTCCAGCTCCCGTGATAATGCGAATAGTTCGCAACTGGGAAGCACCCTAGCCTGCCCCCCGCCACCGCGCAAGCACCTCGCGCTCGCGCGTGATGACCGCAGGCGGTACCGCCGAAGGTCTGAATGACGCGCGCGATTTAATCGAATTTAATCTACGACGCCCGGCTCGGCCCCACCAGCGTCGCGCCGCCATCCACCACCAGCGACTGCCCGGTGATGTAGCGCGCCTGCTCCGACAGCAGGAACCGCACCGCCATGCCGATGTCCCATCCGGTGCCCTCGCGCCCCAGCACCGAGGCCTTGCGCCGCGTCTCCCGCGCCTGCTCGCTCATGCCCCGCCCATACACCATCGGGGTATAGACCGGCCCCGGCACCACGCAGTTCGCCCGGATCCCTTCCGCCCCGTGATCCACCGCTAGCGCCCGGGTCAGCGCGATCACCGCCCCCTTCGACACTGTGTACACCGTCAAACCCCGCGGCCGCAGCGCCGAGATCGAGGAGATGTTGACGATCGCCCCGCCCCCCGCCGTGCGCACCATCGCCGGGATCGCATGCTTGCAGGTCAGGAACATGCTCTCGACGTTCACCTGCATCACCCGGTTCCAGTTCTCCTGGCTTTCCTCGACAACCGAGCCCTTGCTGCCGATGCCCACATTGTTGTCGACGCAATCCAGCCGCCCCCAGCGCGCTACGGCATCCGCCACCATCGCCTCGCATTGCGATGACACGGTCACATCA
>DASQVN010000145.1:0-2582 GCA_035640755.1 Rhodopila sp. | reverse complement strand
ATTGACGCTGCGCAGCTCCCACGCCCAGGTAATGCCGTCGACATTGCCCTCACTGCGGGCGAATCCAGTCATGGAGGAGATAGCGCTCATGCGCCGCGCTTCTATCAGCGCCGGCGGGGAACGCGAAGCAATTGCTGCTGCGGCCCGCCAACTCGGCCGCTGCCGCCGAATGGCGTCCGTCCGGTCCCAGTTCAATGCCGCCTCCCGCGCCACCCCGAAGATCCGGCAAATCGACACCTCTCCTATCGTTTCGGTATACCACCATATCGCGGTTGGTGACAGAGTACAGCAGCGACTGTCATACTGCCATGCTGTCTTGGCTTTGCCGACTCGGCCTGATCCTGCTAGGCGGTCCCGATGCCCAGTCTGGACATGGAACGAGCTGCCGGAGGCCGGGTCGCCGGCGTCGATGAGGCTGGCCGCGGCCCACTTGCCGGCCCGGTTGTGGCCGCAGCCGTCGTGCTGGGTGCTGACGTCCCGGCCGAACTGGCAGGGCTGCTCGACGATTCGAAAAGGCTGACCGCCACCCAGCGCCTGGAAGCGTTCGCCGCGCTGCGCGCCTCCGACGCCGAGATCGGGGTCGGCGCAGCCTCCGTCACCGAGATCCTGCGACTGAACATCCTTCATGCCTCTATGCTGGCAATGCAGAGGGCGATCAGACGGCTACGATCCGAACCGGATCTCGCGCTGGTCGATGGGAACTATCCGCCTAAGCTCGTCTGTCCGGTGCGTTGCGTCGTCGGAGGCGATGCGCTGTGCCTGTCGATTGCGGCGGCCTCGATCGTGGCAAAAGTGGTGCGGGACCGCGCCATGACGCGCCTCGCCGCGCGCTGGCCGGGCTACGGATGGGAAACCAACGCCGGCTATGCCACGGCACCGCATCGGGCGGCGCTGGAACGGCTTGGCGCAACGCGGCATCACCGGGAATCCTTCGGCACGGTGGCGCAAATCCGGCTTCCACTCGCAATTGCACACTGACGCCGCTAAGGTCCGTCACGATAGGGTATTGACAGGTTGGAACAGGGGTTGGACCAGTACTACGATCTGCCGCTGGACCAGATCTTGCGGGGCGACTGCGTGCAGATCATGCGCATGCTGCCAGCCGGATCGGTCGATTGCGTATTCGCCGACCCGCCATACAACCTGCAGCTCCGCGGCGAGCTCCGGCGCCCCGACGACAGCATCGTCGATGGCGTGGATGAGGAGTGGGACCGCTTCGACGACATCGCCACCTACGACGCCTTCACCCGCGAATGGCTCGGTGAGTGTCGCCGGCTCCTGCGCAAGGATGGTACCATCTGGGTGATCGGCGCCTATCACAATATCTTCCGCATCGGCGCCATCCTGCAGGACCTCGGCTTCTGGATCCTGAACGATGTGATCTGGCGTAAGTCCAATCCGATGCCGAATTTCCGCGGCCGGCGCTTCACCAACGCGCATGAGACGCTGATCTGGGCCTCCCGCAGCCGCGATTCGCGCTATCGCTTCAACTACCAGGCAATGAAGTCGCTGAACGACGACGTACAGATGCGCAGCGACTGGTTCATCCCGCTGTGCACCGGCCCGGAGAGGCTGCGCAATGAGCACGGGCTGAAGCTGCACCCGACCCAGAAGCCCGAAGCGCTGCTGCACCGCGTACTGCTGGCCAGCACCAACATCGACGACATTGTGCTGGACCCGTTCGCGGGCACCGGCACCACTGCAGTCGTGGCCAAGCGCCTGCGCCGGCACTTTGTCGGGATCGAACGTCACCCGGCATACGCCGAAGCCGCCATCGGCCGCGTGCGCCGCACCCGTCCTGCGTCGATTGAGGGAGCCACGGCCGCACCCAACAAGCGTGATGCTCCGCGCGTACCGTTCGGCACCCTGGTGGAGCAGGGATTGCTCACCCCCGGCACCCTGCTGTTCGACCGTCAGCGCAGGGTCAGCGCCACGGTCGGGCCGGACGGTACCCTCAGTTGTGGTGACTTCCGTGGCTCGATCCACAAGGTCGGTGCCATGGTCCAGAATGCGCCGAGCTGCAACGGCTGGACGTTCTGGTATTTTGAGAGTGACGGCGTGCTGCTGCCGCTCGATGTGCTGCGCGAACGGCTCAACGCCGCCGCGCAGGTGAGCGATGAGGCGGTATGACCGCCGCAGCGTCAGGCTGAGGTGCCTTCCAGCACCTTACCGAACAGCTCAACGTGTTGTCCCGTCCAACGCGTCAGTTGCATCTGGCGGATCGGGTGGAAGTTGGTCGGGCTGGTATTCACCTTGATGCCCGGCAGCAGCACCGGAAGCTCGACGTCATGCAAGTTGGCTGCCTGACGCATGATGTTGGCGCGGGAGAAATCCGTTCCGCACTGCTTCAGCACCTGCCAGAGGCACATGGTCACGCCATAGCCGAAGACTGGCCCAGCGTCGGTCACGTCGGCGTCAGGCATATACTTCGCCATGAAGGCGCGCCACTGGTTCATGCCCGGATCGTCCTTCCAGGTCGGGTCCGTCGGGTCCTTCAGATAGGCGGCGCTGATCATGCCGCGCGCGTTCTCTGGCCCCGCTGGCGTGATAACCGAGCCGACCGAGATCGACACGTTGGTCAT
>DASQVN010000144.1:0-2681 GCA_035640755.1 Rhodopila sp. | reverse complement strand
GTGGAAGGAGCTGGAGGCGCGGGCAATGCACGGCGCCGACCCGGTGAATCCGCAGCGGGTGACGTGGGAGCTGTCGCCGCGGCTGCCGGAGCGGGCGATCGTGACCAGCGACTCCGGGTCGTGCGCGAACTGGTATGCACGCGACATCAAGGCGCGGCGCGGCATGATGATGTCGCTGTCCGGCGGGCTGGCGTCGATGGGCGCGGCGGTCCCGTATGCGATTGCGGCAAAGTTCGCGCATCCCGACCGGCCGGTGGTGGCGCTCGTGGGCGATGGTGCCATGCAGATGAACAACATGGCGGAGCTGATCACGGTCGCGAAATACTGGAACGAGTGGACGAACAAGACCTGGGTCTGCTGCGTCTGGAACAACCAGGACCTGAATCAGGTCACCTGGGAGCAGCGGGTGGTGAACGGCGACCCGAAGTTCAACGCCAGCCAGCAGGTGCCGGATGTGCCGTATCACCGCTTCGCGGAGCTGATCGGGCTGCGCGGCATCCATGTCGACACGCCCGACCGGCTTGGCGCCGCGTGGGAGGAGGCCTTGTCGGCCGGCCGGCCGGTGGTGCTGGAGATCAAGACCGACCCGAACGTGCCTCCGCTGCCGCCGCATATCACGCTGCAGCAGGCGAAGGCATTCACCTCCACGTTGCTGCAGGGTGATCCGGAGGAAACCAGCGTGCTGGCGGGGACGGCGCGGGAGGTGCTGGCCGGCGTGCTGCCGGGCCGGAGGAAGTAGGCCATGGCGAAACGACCTGTTAGCGGCACACTGCATGCCAGGTTGCGGGAAGTGGAGCCGGGGGTATTCAGCGCCGAGTACCCCGGCGAACTCAACCCGGCGGAGGGTGGACCGCAGACCTATCCGGACACGCATGTCGGGACCGATCCCGCAGGGGTTCGGTCCTGGGTTGAGCAGATGGCCCGGGGGTTGGGGTACGACCGGGTGGAGTGGGAGACGGGGTAGGCGAGGCTTTCGGGGGACGGGAACAACGGGCGTTTGTGCGGCTGTGGCCTTCTGTTTTCAATACGGAGTGCCCGGAGAACAATGGAGCGCCACGGGGTGCTACGGCTTTGGCTGGGCGTAGCGCAGGCTGATCTCGGGGCGGCGGGCGGACTCGTCCCCGGAGGCCAGGACGGCGATGCGCATCAGCAGGCTGCCGCCGAGAACGGCGGTGGATGCCGCGGCGGAGAGGGTGCGGGAGCGACCGCCGAACAGGAGGGTGCAGGCGAGTAGGCCGAAGGGGACGACCGTGCCGAAGCCGGTGCTGCCGAGTGTATCCATCCGTCCGGCAGGGCTGTGCAGTGCATCATGGATGCCGCGCCGGCGGTATTCCTTATCCGCGGCGACGGTGGCGGCGATCTCGATGGCCAGGGCGCCGGCGCAGACCGTGTCGAGGTTGCTCCGCGTGGTGTGGTCGCGCGCGAACAGGCTGAGCGCTGCGGCGGCTGAGGCGATCGAGGACGCGGCGAAGCGAACGGCCAGGGCGCGCGGGGCGGCGGCCCACAACGGGGTGCTGGTGGCGGAGAGCAGCGAAGCGGTATAGGTGCCGAGGCCGGCACCGGCCGCGGCCGCGGGGACCTGCGCGAGCCGGGCGCCCTGGCGAAGCCAGCGGAGGCCCGGGATACGGTCCGCCAGGAAATCGGCTGCGGAGACGAGGAAGCTTGCGCCGGCGAAGCCGGTCAGGAGCCAGCTGCCGACCGACATCGGCGAGGTCGGCTTGAGCACGCGCAGCATGTTGTAGAAACGTTTCGGCGTGTGCAGGTCGGCGATCAGCAGGCCGGCGCCAACGGTGGGTGCCAGCATCGCAAGCTGCCGGCCCCGGCGTACGACCGGTTCGGCCGGCTTGCGGCCGCTGACGTCGAGCAGCGTGGCGAGGAGCTGTGCGCCGCCCGACAGGCCGGCAAGAAAAATGTAGCCGCCGACCAACGCCTTGTTGAACGGCGCCGCCTTGAGCTGCGGCCGGCCGTAGTAGGTGTGGCCGCTCCATTGGTTCATTGCGACGACCTCCGGGTTCTTGTTGTGCGCACGTGATTCACGGTCTTCGACGTGCCGCCTCGAACGATCACGCGCTGGTTGGGCGTGTGAACACGGCCAACGCTGTCAGCGCGAGGCCTGCCATGGTGGCCAATCCGGCGGCGAGACTTGGGCGGACGCGGTTCGCGGGGCGGTCTGGCGCGGTCGGCAGGTTGTAGATCTCCGGCTGGTCGGTCAACAGGAAGAAGGCGTTCAGGTGGCCGAGGTCACCGGTGGCGCCCGGCGCGCCCGGCGTGCCGTAGAGGTATGCCGATTCCACGCCCATGTCGTGCAAGTGCTCGACGCGTCGGGCGGCGCGGTGCTGCAGCTCCTCGACCTCTCCGAACTGGATGGAGTCGGTGGGGCAGGACTTGGCGCAGGCGGGCTCCAAGCCGCCCTTCAGGCGGTCGTAGCACAGGGTGCACTTGTGCGCCTTGCCGTCCACTTCGTTGATGTCCACCACGCCGAAGGGGCAGGCGGGAATGCAATAGCCGCAGCCGTTGCAGATGTCCTGCTGGACGACGACGGTGTTGAACTCGGTCTTGAACAGGGCGCCGGTGGGGCAGGCCTCCAGGCACGGGGCGTTCTGGCAATGCTTGCAGACATCGCTCATCATCAGCCAGCCGCTCTGGAACGGGGGCTGGGCGTCGTCGCGGACCGCACGCTC
>DASQVN010000143.1:0-2059 GCA_035640755.1 Rhodopila sp. | reverse complement strand
CGCAGTTCAAGCTGGCGGAGATCAAGGCCGAGATCACCATGCAGCGCGTGTTCGTCGACCGGTGCATCGAGCTGCATCTGCGCGGCGCGCTTGACGCGGTCGATGCGGCGATGTGCAAGCTGGTCAGCACCGAGATGCAGTTCCGCGTCATGGACCAATGCCTGCAGTTCTTCGGCGGCTGGGGCTATATGTGGGAGTTCCCGATCGCGCGCGCTTTCGTCGACTCCCGGCTGGGCCGGATCGGCGGCGGCAGCGTGGAGGTGATGAAGCAGATCATCGCCCGCGATATGATGCCGAAAAACCGGGCCGTCCGCCATGGCTGAAGGTCCGCTGCACGGGATCACGGTGCTTGACCTCTCGTCGGTGATCCTCGGGCCGATGACGGGCCAGTATTTGGGCGACATGGGCGCGGACGTGATCAAGGTGGAGAGCCCGGAGGGCGACGTGACGCGGACGATCGGGCCGCGGCGCTCGGAGGGGATGGGGGCGCTGTATCTGGCGAACAACCGCAACAAGCGCTCGATCGTGCTCGACCTGAAGTCGCCGGGTGGCAGGGCGGCGCTGGGGCGGCTGGCGACGCGGGCGGACGTGGTGCTCCACTCGATCCGCACCGAGGCGGCGGCGCGGATCGGGCTCAGCTACCGGGCGCTCACGGGGCGGAACCCGCGGCTGATCTACTGCCATGTGCGCGGGTTCGGCGATGACGGGCCGTATGGCGGGCGTCCGGCATATGACGACATCATCCAGGCGCTCTCCGGCCTGGCCATGCTGCAGACGATCGCCGCGGGTGAGCCTCGCTACGTGCCCTCGATCATCGCCGACAAGGTGACGGCGGTGCATGCGGCGTACGCGATCGCGCTGGCGCTGTTCCATCGCGAGCGCACGGGGCGCGGGCAGGAGGTGGCGGTGCCGATGCTCGAGACGATGGTGGCGTTCAACCTGCAGGAGCATCTTGGGGGCGCCGTGTTCGACCCGGCGATCGGCCGCATGGGGTACGAGCCGATCCGGAACGGGATGCGCCGGCCGTTTCCGACGCGGGATGGGTATCTCTGCTTTCTGCCGTACAACGACCTGCACTGGGCGCGCTTCTTCGAGCGGACCGGCCGTGCCGACCTCGCCGCGGACCCGGATTTCTCGACCATGCGCGGAAGGCAGGCGAACCTTGGCCGCGTGTGGGACGAGGTCGGGCGCGAGGTTGCGCGGCGGACCACCGCGGAATGGACCGCGCTGCTCGAGGGTACGGATATTCCGAACGCGGTGCTCAACGACCTCGAGGACCTGCTCGACGATCCGCATCTGGCTGCCACCGGGTTCTGGAAGGTGTTCGAGCATCCGACGGAGGGGATGCTGCGGCTGCCGGGGAACCCGATCGGCATGCCGGCCTCGCCGCCCGGCATCAGCAGGCTGCCGCCTGTTCTGGGCGAGCATACGGCGGAGGTGCTGGGCGAGTTCGGGTTTGCTGCCGAGGAAATCGAGGCGCTCTGCCCGCATCTGGAGGAAAGCAAGTGCTGACACGTCGATCGTTTCTGGCCGGGGCTGCCATGCTGGCTTCGCCTGCGGTGCGCGCGCAGGCGCCTACGATCCGAATCGGCATGCTGCAGGACCAGTCCGGCGCGAACAGCATCCTCGGCGGGCGGCTCTCGCTCGAGTGCGCGCGGCAGGCCATCATGGACCAGGACGCGGTGCGGGCTGAGATCATCGCGGCCGATCACCGCAACAGCCCGGATCTCGGCATGTCGATCGCGCGGCAATGGATCGCTGACGGCGTGGATGCGATCATGGAGTTCAACAACTCCGCGGTGGCGCTGGGGGTGAACGCGGTGATCCGCGACAACGACCGGGTCATGCTGGCGAACAATGTGGGGGCGGCGGCGCTGAGCGGGGCGCAGTGCACGCCGAACGAAACGCATTGGACGTTCGATACGGCGATGCTGGCGCGGGTGGTCGGCAATGCGCTGTGCGACCAGGGCGGGAAGACGTGGTTCTTCATCCGCGCCGACTACGTGTTCGGGCGCGAGTTGCGGGACGATACGGCGGCGGTCGTCAAGAGCCGTGGCGG
>DASQVN010000142.1:0-7001 GCA_035640755.1 Rhodopila sp. | reverse complement strand
CCCCTCAATTCTCTGGCACCACTCACTGCCCCAGCACCGCCTTGCCTTTGGCAAGTTGCGGTGGATACACCGCGACCAGGTTCAGCTCATTCTTGCCCGCGGGCTGGAGCTGGCCGAGGGGGGTTACCTCGCCGATCTGGGCGCCGTCCTTGCGCAGCTCGAACGTGCCATCAAGCGTCTTCAGCTTGCCTGAGAGGCTGAATACGGCGTCGTGGATGTCCATCTGGCTCAGGCTTTTTGCGTTGGCCAGCGTCTGTTCGACCACCAGCCCGGTCATGTAGCCGTAGACGGCATTCGCGCCCCAGGAGACGCCCGAGCCGGCGGGATATTTCTTCAGCCAGGCGGTTCTGAACTGCTCCCGCGTCATGCCGACCTCGGGCTGGTAGTCGTATTCCGAGGGCGGGACGTAGCTGAAGGTGTTGGTCAGGGCGGAGACGCCGACGTTCTTCTCGATCTCTTCCTTTTCGGTGCCGGCGTAGATGGTGAAGACGAAGCGGAACTGGTTGCCGCTGTCCTGGAGGTTGCGCAGGAAGGCGATGTCGTTGCCGACGTATCCGAGCTCGATCACCGCATCGGGGTTCAGGGCGGCGATGTTGTTGATCAGCACGGTATAGTTCGACGTGCTGGTCGGCACGCCCTGGTAGTAGACGACCTTGACCTTGCCGTCCTTCTCGAAGAAGCCCTTCAGGGCGGCGGCCTGCGTACCGGTGAAGTCGTTGGTCGAATAGAGGATGGCGACCGTCCGGATGCCCTGCTTCGCGCCCTCATCGGCCAGGAAGTCGGAGATGTAGTGCGGCCAGATGGTCGAGACCGGGTCGGCCATCAGCGCGATGTAGGGGTTGTCCTCGGTAAAGAACGCGGCGCCGGTGCCGGAGATGTCGAACAGGAACTGCTTGTGCTCCTTCGCGATCGGCACGCCGACCGAGGTCAGCACCGACCCGGAATCGGCCAGCAGCAGATCGACGTGATCCTGCGTGATCAACTGGTTGTAGAGTGTCGCCGCGGTGGCCGTGCTGCTCTGGTCGTCGTAGGCGATGAGCTTGAGCGGGATGCGCTTGCCGTACGCCTTGATCATCGGGCCGCCCTGCGCGTTCACCTGGTCGAGCCAGAGCTTGAAGCCATCGAATACCGGCATGGAGATGCTCGCATAGGGGCCGGAGCTGGCGTACAGCGCGCCGATCCTGATCTCGGCCGGCGCGGCCTGCTGTGCATGGGCCGGCGTGATCGCGGTGGCGCACATCATGGCGCATATCATGAACAGGGCCAGGAGCTTCGACCTCATTTCCGTCCCCTTCTCGCGGCAGATCCTATCGTGCCGCCTGATTGAGCTGCCGTTTCGATAACAGACCTGTTGCTTCCGCAACAAGCCGGGCGGCATGTGATACACCACGTCCGGGGGAGTCAACCGCCTGAGGATCAGAAGGGGGAGGGCGGCGGGCGGCGCATCAGCGCCACCAGCAGCAGGCAGAGGAACGAGCCGGCGGCGGCGGCAAGAAACCCGTCGATATAGGACAGCACTGCGGCCTGCTGCGCGACGGAGGCCGAGAGAAGCTTCGCGGCGCGCGCGGTCGCCTCCCCCATGTCGGCGGTGCGGGCGGACAGTGCGCCGGCATAGGAAGCCAGCCGGTCGGCCGTTCCGCCGGCCGTTGCATCGACATGCAGCCCGACCAGGTTGGAATGGACCTGCTCCCGCACGCGGACGAAAGTCTGCATGAACGCGGTGCCGACCTCGCCGCCGAACAGGCGGCTGATCTGCAGCAGAGAGCCGATGGCGAGGGCGTCCACCGGATTGATCGAGCGTACGATCATCACGATCAGTGCCGTCAGCGCGAAGGACTGGCCGAGCGCCTGGAGGATCTGCGACGGCAGGAAATCAGTGGTCGCCCACTGGCTGGTCAACCCTGTTGCGATCCAGCAGGCGACGCCGATGAGCGCGGTTCCGGCCGCCAGTACCCAGCGCGCGTCGATACGGCGCAGCAAAGCCGCAAGCGGCAGGGCAATGGCAAGCTGGGGCAGCGCGATCCACAACAGCACGCTACCCACCTGCAGCTCGCGGAAGTTCTGCACCGTCTGCAGGTAGCTGGGGATGATGTAGGCGGTGGAGAGAATGATGAAGCGGAATCCGGCGAGCAGCAGCAACAGCAGCAGCAGGTTGCCGCGCAGCAGCCGGCGGATGTTCAGGAACGGATGCGCCGCCACGAATTCGCGGAAGATGAAGGCCGTGGTGATCACGCCGCCTGCGATCAGCAGGCCGGTGATCAGGCCGTTGTTGCTCCAGTCCAGCCGGTTGCCCTGGTCGAGCGCCGCATACAGCGCGCCGAGGCCGAACGTGGCATAGGCGACGCCGGGCCAGTCGAGGTTGTGCAGCAGCGTGGTGTTCGTCCTCTCCCGCGGCACGCCGATCCAGATGCAGGCGAACATCACCGGCAGCATCACGCAGTACTGCCAGTCGATCCAGCGCCAGGACCAGTGGTCGGCGTACCAGCCTTCCAGTGAGGCCGCGACGTTCTGCGACAGCTCGGAATTCATGGCATAGATGGCCAGGCCGTAGATCACCAGGCCGGCGGGCAGGCTGCGGATGATGAAGCTGATGGTCAGCGGGATGAAGGTGCCGGAGCCGATGCCGCTGAGCACCTGCATGGCGATGAAGGATGGGAGGTTAGGGGAGAGCGGGCCCAGCAGGCTGGCTGTGAACATCGCCAGGATGCCCAGCAGCAGCATACGGCGCACGCCGAAGATCGCACCCAGATAGGGCGAGGCCACGCCGGCGATCATCTGGCCGATGCCGAGCGCTGTAGTCATCCAGGCGCCTTCGTCGAAGCCGGCATGCAACCCGCCGCGCAGGTCGGCGAGGCCGAAGGTGGTGACCCGGCTGGCCAAGGTGGAGATGATCGAGCCGAGGAGTACGCCGAAGATGCCGATATAGGGCTGGACCGTATCCGCCCGCAGCCTCGGATGCGGCACGGCGAGCGCATGCAGCGCCTTGCCGGCCGAACTGAGCGGGGCGAGATGGCCGCTCATCCGGGCGGGCGGTCACGCGTGGCGCTGGCTTTCTGCGTCGTGCCGGGCGTGGGGCTTCGTTCCGAGGCGGGACCGGTATCGACGGCCGCCTCGACCGACATGCCTGGCCGGACCAGCTCACCCAGGGCGCGGTTGGGGTCGAGCACGATCTTCACCGGCATGCGCTGCACGACCTTGGTGAAGTTGCCGGTCGCGTTGTCGGGCGGCAGCAGGGCGAAGGTGCTGCCGGTGCCCGGCGACCAGCTATCCACGTGCCCGGTCAGCACGAGGCCCGGAAAGGCATCGACGGTGACGCGGGCCGGATCGCCGATGCGCACGTTGGTCATCTGGGTTTCCTTGTAGTTCGCGGTCACCCAGATGCCGGGCAGCGGCAGCACCGCGATGACCTGCGTGCCGACGTTGACGAACTGCCCGGGCCGCACCTGCCGCTGGCCCACCTGCCCGTCGGCGGGGGCAAGGATTTTCGTGTAGCCCAGGTTGTTCTGCGCCAGTGTCATCTGCGCCTGGGCGGCGCGGACCTGCGCCTCCAGCTGGTTCTCCTGCACATCGAGGCTGGCGAGTACCGCCTTCTGCTGGTCGAGCTGGGCATGGTTCAGTTGCAGCTGCGCGTTGGTGCGCTGCTGGTTGGCGTCTGCCTGCTCGACAAGCTGCTGGGTGCCGGCGACGCGGGTCTGCAGCAGTTCGCGCTGGCGCTTCGCCTCCAGGTCGTAGCGCAGCTGGTCGGCGCGGGTGGCGGCGATGGTTGCCTCGGCCTGGCGCACCAGGGCGCGCTGCACCTCCTTCTGGTTGGCGATGTTGGCCAAGGCGGACTGCGCGGCGGCGAAATTCGCCTCGGCCTGCAGCAGTTGCGCGCGGTAGTCGGCGCCGTCGATCTGCACGAGCAGGTCGCCCTTGCGCACCATCTGGTAGTCGGACACTCGGACCTCGGCCACGTAGCCCGAGACCTTCGCCGCGAGTGGCGTGACGTCGCCGGCGGTATAGGCGTCATCGGTGCGCTGGTAGCGGGCGCTGCCGGTCCACTGGTTCCAGTGTCCCGCGCTGTACCACGCGAACACGCCGGCGGCGATGATGACGACGACGCGCAATGCGGCAAAGAGCCGGCCGAAGCGGGCCGGGCGCGTGGGCGCCGGTGCGGCTGGGGGCGTCGCCGCTGGGGGCGTCGCGGCTGGGGAGATGGTGATCCGTTCGGGCTCGGGCGCGTCGGGCATTGGACCACCGCTGGCGGTTGCTGCATCCGGTGCGATGTTCGCGCATTTTCCGATACCGTGGAAGCGGCGAACGGGGTGGTCCGATGCGCATGTCCGTAACGGCACGATCTGGACCTGCCTGGCGTTTTGGCCCAGGCTGCCGCTTTCGCGGCATCGGGGGCACTCAGATGAGCTATCGTCCGACAGTCCACGGCACGCGGCATGCCGTCTCGGCCGGGCACTATCTGGCCGCGTCGGCGGGGTTCGCGATCCTGGAGGGTGGCGGCAACGCGATCGATGCGGGGGTGGCGGCCGGCCTGGCCCTGGCGGTGCTGCAGCCGGACCTGGTGAACGTCGCCGGGGTGGCGCCGATCCTGATCCGCCTGGCGGACGGAAGGGTGGAAAGCATCGCCGGCCTGGGCTGGTGGCCGAAGGCGCTGCCGGCTGACCTGTTCATGCGGCAGCATGGCGGCAGGATTCCCGACGGCGTGCTGCGCACCGTCGTGCCGGCCGCCCCGGATGCCTGGATCACGGCACTGCGCCGGCACGGCACGATGCGCTTCGCCGATGTCGCTGCCTCGGCCATCCGGTTCGCGGCCGAAGGCTTTGCGGTGTATCCGCTGCTCGAGCGCTCGATCGCCGCGCACGCCGAGGAGTACCGGCGCTGGGAGTCGAATGCTGCGCTGTTCCTGCCGAACGGCCGCGTGCCGAGGGCCGGAGAAAAGTTTGTCCAGGCGGACCTTGCGCGAACGCTGCAGTATATGGCGGACCAGGACCGTGCCGCCGGGCCCGACCGCCTGGCCGGGCTGGATGCCGCGCACCACGCCTTCTACCGCGGTGACATCGCGCGCGCGATCGTCCGGCTGCAGGAGCAGGAGGGCGGCTATCTCTCGATGGCCGACATGGCTGAGTATCGCTCCGCCATCGAACCCGTGGTGCGCCGCCGCTGGCGCGGGCATGAGCTGATCACCTGTGGCGCGTGGTGCCAGGGACCTGCGCTGCAGCAGGCGCTGGCGCTGGTCGAGCAAGTCGGGATCGGCGGGCTGGCGCACAATTCGGCCGGCTATCTGCATCGGATCGTCGGTTGCCTGAACCTGGCGCTGGCCGACCGTGAGTACTATTTCGGTGATCCGCGCTTCGTGGATGTGCCGCTGGACTGGCTGCTGGACCCGGCCACCATCGCACGCCGAGGGACGGCGTTGCGGGACGATCGCGCGTTCCAGGGGATGCCGCCGCCGCTGGACGGGGCCGCCGAGGCCCAAGCTGCGGCTGCCGCCGAACTGCCCAGGGTTGAGGCGGATACCTCCTACTGCTGCGTCGTGGACCGCTGGGGCAACGCATTCAGCGCCACGCCGTCGGACGGGTCAGGCAACGTCCCGGTGGTTCCGGGGCTCGGGCTCGCTGCTTCGGGGCGTGGATCGCAGAGCCGCCCGGGCCCGCGCCACCCGGCCGGCGTCGCGCCTGGCAAGCGGCCGCGGCTGACGCCGAACCCGGCGATGATGATCACCGAAGGGGGCGGCGTGATGCCGTTCGGCACGCCGGGCGGCGACGTGCAGATCCAGGCCATGCTGCAGGTGCTGCTGAACATGCTGCACTTCGGCATGGACGCGCAGAGCGCGATCGAGGCGCCGCGCGTTGCTTCCTATTCCTTCCCGTCGTCGTTCGCGCCGTTCGAGTATTTCCCCGGGCGGCTTGCGGTGGAAGCGCGCATCGACCGTGCGGTGCGCGACGATCTTGCCGGGCGTGGGCACAGGATCCAGGACTGGCCCGATTTCACCTGGCTGGCCGGCTCGGTCGAGGCGATCATCACCGATCCGGCGACCGGCATGATGGCGGCGGGCGCGGACCCGCGGCGGCCGGCGTACGCCATCGCGATCTGATCGAGGCGGGTTTTGACAGAAGCCGGCGCATCCCGATGCTCGGCGGCGCGTTGCGGCCTGCATCGGATATGCAGCAGGAGGTCCCTATGGGCACCCAGCCATCCAGCCGGCGCGACCTGTTCGGCACTGAAGGCATCGGCGAGGAGGACAGCGACAGCGACATCGGCACGCGCGGCCACTCCAGCCAGGGCGGCACCGCGGGGACGAAGACCGGCGGCACCAAGGGTCATGACGCCGGCGCACAGAGCCGGACGGGGAACCCGGGGAACAAGCAGGGCGTGAACACACAGGGGCCTGGGGAAGAGCGGATCACGGGGAAGGAGTGACCGGCCGATACCGTGATGCCGCGGTTGGCGCGTGATCGTTTGGCGGGCGCGTCGAAAAACGTGAATTGCACGTACGGACAAGGGATTATGGGGTGATCCGCTGAAGTGCGGCAGCTATTTGTTTTTGATCGCCGTCAGCGATGCGACTCCGTATCGAACCCGGCAAACGCATGCGGAATACGTTGGATGTCCGCCACAAGCTCCCGCGCCAGCCCGGCCGGAGTGTCAGGCGGCAGGTGCATGTCGATCGAGTCCGCAACCCCGCCAAACCGCCGCTCGATCGCTCCGGCGAGTTCCGCATACGTCCCGCAGGCCGCGAATATCCGCACCGTGTCGTCGCTGACCTCGGCCGCCATGCGCTCCCATTGCCCTTCCACCGACATGCGGTGCAGCTTCGCTCCCAGATCCTCCAACCCATGCAAGGCCAGGATCGGCAGATAGGTCCGCGTCGATCCGTAGAACCCTATACGCCGGCGCGCCTTTTCCATTTCGGCAGCAACCGCCTGTTCATCCGCCCCGGTACAGACGAAACCGCCGCCGTGGACGTCGAAATTCAGGCGTGACCGGCCGCTGCGGCGCATTCCCTC
>DASQVN010000141.1:0-2517 GCA_035640755.1 Rhodopila sp. | reverse complement strand
CCGGGTTTGGGTACGGAGACTCCCTTGCTGCCTGACCAGTCCGCGGCTTCCCGGTGGCTGCTGCTGATCCACCAACTCCCCTCCAAGCCGGCCTACTTCCGGGTGAAGGTGTGGCGGCGGATGCAGGCGCTCGGCGCGGTGACGGTGAAGAACGCGGTCTACGTGCTGCCCGCGGGCGAGCAGGCGCAGGAGGACTTCGAGTGGCTGCTGAAGGAGATCCTGGACGGCGGCGGCGAAGGCATGATCTGCGAGGCGCGGCTGATCGACGGGCTGTCGGACGAGAATGTCCGCGAGTTGTTCAATGTGGCCCGTGCGGCGGACTATGACGCCGTGGCCCAGGACGCCCGTGCCCTCGAGACGGCTCTACGCGATGGCGCCGTATCGGCCGCAGAGGCGCGAGGCAGGCTCGTCCGTCTCCGGGCCGAAGTGACGCGAATCGCTGCCCTCGACTTCTTCGGCGCCAATGGGCGGGAGACGGTGGAAGGGCTGCTGGGCGGCATCGAAACCCAACTGCGGGAGGAGCAGGCCATGACCGATGATCAGCACGAGCCGGAGACGGCGATGCTGGCCAAGGACGCCCTCAAGGGAAAGGTCTGGGTCACACGACGGGGGGTCTATGTCGATCGGATTGCCTCGGCCTGGTTGATCCGGCGCTTCATCGACCCCGACGCCCGGTTCAAGTTCGTGCCCGCGAGAGGCTATCTTCCCGAACCTGGGGAGATCCGCTTCGACATGTACGAAGGCGAGGCCACCCACGAAGGGGATCGCTGTACGTTTGAGGTCCTGCTGGGGCGCGCGGGCCTGACCGATCCGGCGCTTCAGGCGATCGGCGAGATCGTCCACGACATCGACCTCAAGGACGCCAAGTTCGGCCGCGACGAGGCGAGCGGCATTGCCAGCGTGATCGATGGCATCGCGGCGACCAACAAGGATGATGCGCGGCGGCTGGAGCGCGGCGCGGCCATCCTCGACGACCTCTATCAGTTGTTCCGCCGCAAGCGCTGAGGCGCGGCCCGGTTGGCTGCACCCAGGTCGGAGCCGGGCACATCGCGCTCAACACGTTGGCGTGTAAGTTGTATCCTGGCACATACGATTTGATACAAGCGTAGCAGAAAAAGTCGGAACCGATGTCAGCCGGCCGTGTTCTGCGCGGGAGCGTCCTGCCACGGCGGGCGCTTTGGCCGCCGACGTGGCGGTCATGCCTGAAGGGAGATCGATATGCGACTTTCCGCGACCTTGCTGGGTTTCGCGCTCTTGGCCGGTTCCGCTGGCACCGCACTCGCGGCTGGCGACCAGAGCGCCGGGGCGGCAACAAACGTCCAGGCCACTGGGATGACCGACGCCCAGATCCGGCAGAAGCTGGAGTCCGAGGGCTACACCAACGTCCGCATCACCGGCCGTGACAAGGGCCATGTCGATGCCACGGCCGCAAAGGGCGGCAAGTCCACAAAGCTGGCGGTCAACCCTCAGTCGGGTCAGGTGATACCGGACACGGACCACGACGACTGAGCGGTGAGCCGGGACGGCCGCGGCAGCTTGGCCGTCCCACCCAGGTCCGGTCATCAGATCTGCGCGCAGATGATTCCAACCAATCCCCATCGGCAATGACTCGGAGAGAGACAGATGTCATTACAGATCGCCAGAATGCTTCGGCTCCTACCGCTGGCCGCCATGCTCGTCATCGGGCTTCCGATCGCGGGGCACGCCCAAATGACGACCGAGGACAGCGTCCAAAGGACGCTCGAGAGCCAGGGCTACAAGGACGTGAAGGACATCAAGTTCACCTCCGAAGGCATCACTGCGAAGGCCCGCAAGGATGGCAAGGAGGTCTCGGTACTGGTGGACCCAACCGGCAAGGTCATGCAGCGGAACTGGTAACCCGGAGCGGCCTCGCCAGTACCGAGCTGCTTTTGATCCGCCTACGTCCGTAGGCGACGGCATCGAGTGACAATGCCGCGATCGGCCACCGGAGGGAGACATGCCGACCGTAGACGATCCCGACCTGGAGGCGATCAGCAATGCTTTGCGCTTTCTCGCTGCTCGCGCCGGGCAGGGGGTCGTGGCAGAACTCCCGTGTAATCCATTCGCCGCGCTCGAACGGCTGCGGTCTCGCGTGATGCCACCCGTGCCAGCAGGATGGCTGTTGGAGATCCAGGAATACGGTGTAGTCCCAGGATTCGTTGACGCGCCGGGCTTTACCGCCGTCCTGGTGCATAAGGGAGGCGACAGCCCGCGGATCTGGGAAGCGGAAGGCGAAGGCCCGACGATCAACGCCGCAGTGTCGGCAGCCATCGAGCACATCGAGGCGACAGGTTTTCCCGGCTAATTCGTCGCCCAACCTGCCACCCTGCGTGCGGCCGAGCAGGCCGACCGCCCGGTGCGCACCCTCTGCATGATGCTTGCCTACAGCGGCTGCCGGCTGTCCGAGGCACTGGCTCCGACCGCTGACCGCATCGACCTCGCCGCCGGCGTGTACCGCAGCGTGCCCGTACCCTCTGCCCCGCTCGAAGCGCTCGA
>DASQVN010000140.1:0-14481 GCA_035640755.1 Rhodopila sp. | reverse complement strand
CGCGGATGGGATACACACCGGCCGGGTACGCCGATGGCGGTTCCTATACATTCCACTTTCCGGATGGCAATGCCTCCATCGCTCGGCTGCTGGTGCGCAGCCTGATCCCCCCTGCCCTGCCCGGACGCGATTGCCGAGATGCGGTGACCGCTCGGCTGGATTATGGCGCGCTGGACCGGGCGGAACGGGGTGTGCGCATCCGGCTATCGAGCACGGTGGTGCGGGTTCGCAACCTCGGTGACCCGGTCACCGCGCGTGGGGTAGAGGTGACGTATGCCCGGGGTGGACGTATTTTCGTGGCACGGGCGACGGACTGCGTGCTGGCGTGCTGGAACATGATGATCCCGTATCTCTGCCCTGAATTGCCCGAAGCGCAGAAGTCGGCTTTGCATGATCTGGTGAAGGGGCCGCTTGTGTATACGACGGTGGCACTGCGCAACTGGCAGGCGTTCCACAGGCTGGGGATTTCGGCGATGCGCGCGCCGGGTGGTTATCATACGTATCTGCGTCTGAATCCCGCTGTCGATATCGGGGGGTATACAGCCGAGCGGTTGCCGGATCGGCCGATCTTGTTGCACATGACACGGACGCCATGCCATCCGGGATTGTCCGAGCACGACCAAAACCGGGCGGGACGGGCGGAATTGCTGGCAACCCCGTTCGAGACGTTCGAGCGTGAAATCCGCAGCCAGCTCGGCCGCGTCCTGACCGGCGGCGGATTCGATCCGGCACGTGACATTACGGGGATTACTGTGAACCGCTGGCCGCATGGCTATGCGCCGGAGTTCAACTCGCTCTGGGATGCCGACCTGCCGCCGGATCGGCAACCGAACGTGGCCGGGCGGGCACGGTTCGGGCGGATTGTGATTGCCAACTCGGATGCCGGGCGCGCGGCGTATACCGACAGCGCGATCGACCAGGCACACCGGGCGGTGGGGGAGTTGCTGGCGCTGCCGGGGTAAGGTGGTGCGGGTGGCCTTCGTGATAGCGGCCGGAGCGCCGCTATCCACGGCATTGCTTGATGCAAACTCCGCAAGTCGTGGACCACCCGCCTTCGCGGACCGTGACGGGATGCAGCCGCCATCGCTGCTTGTTTTCACGCCGATGGGGGAGAGCGCGGCGTGAACGCCATGGCGAGCAGCATGGACATAACCATGTTCTACTTCGAAAAAACGTTCCAGGCGGCCTTGATGGATGGCGCGCGGTGCAGCGCATCGACCACGGCGGCATCGCGGAATAGCCGCGATATCGCTGCCAAGGCGTTGACGTGCGATGCGGCTTCCCCGCCGGGCGTGAGCAGCACGAAGACCATCGACACCGGGTTGCCGTCGATCGCCTCAAACTCGATCGGCTTCTGCAGGCGCAGGAACATGCCTTTGTAGGTCGGCAGCGTCTCGATCCGCGCGTGCGGCAGGGCGAAGCCGTCGCCCAGGCCGGTGGAACCCAGATGTTCCCGCGCCTTCAGCGCCGCCTCGATCATTGCGGCATCGGTCAACGGGCCGAGTTGGGCAAAATTGCGGGCGACCTCGGCCAATAGCTGGGTCTTGCTGCGCACCCGTACGTCGAGGAAGATGCGTTCGGGCGCCAGAAAATCGGTGATGTGCATCAATCGTGCACCCGCAGCCGGTAACCGACGCCGGTTTCGGTCAGGATATGGACCGGCCGTTCGGGATCGGCCTCGATCTTCTGGCGCAAGGCCCGGATGTATATGCGCAGGTACTGCACGTCAGTGTCCGCCCCCCAGACTTCCCGCAGGATCATGCGGTGCGTCAGCACCTTGCCCGCATGTTGCACCAGCAGGCGAAGCACCGCGTATTCGCGGGGGGAGACCTTAACCTCGGCGCCGCGCACCGTCACGATGCGGCGGATCAGGTCCACGGTCAGGTCGCCGCTGCGGAATACCGGGACCTCGCCTTCCTGCTGCAGGCGGTGCCGCTGGGCGGCGCGGATGCGGGCGAGCAGCTCATCGATACCGAATGGCTTGGTGATGTAGTCGTCGGCGCCGCGGTCCAGCGCCGCGACCTTGGCGGCTTCCTCACCCCGGATGGACAGGACAATGATAGGCACCTGCGATCCGGCATCGCGGATGCGCTGGATCACGTCGTTGCCGTCGATGTCCGGCAGGCCGAGGTCCAGGACGATCAGGTCGGTGCCGTCGCGGCGCGCGGTGTCGATGGCCGGAAGGCCGATATCGAGTTCGCTGACGATGTAGCCCTGGCTGGTCAGGCCGGCGCGCACGAAGCGGCGGATGGCGGGTTCGTCATCCACGACGAGGACACGCGGCGGACCGGCCCGCGCGGTCATGACAGCGCTTCCTCCTCCGGCAAGGGCGTGACGGCCGGGGCCGGCAGGGTAATGGTGAACACAGCGCCTCTGCGGTCGGTGCGGTTGGATGCGGCGATCGTGCCGCCCATTGCTTCCACAAAGCCTCGGCAAATGGCAAGTCCCAGGCCGGTGCCCGCCCGGCGGCGGTCGGCACCGGCGGCGCGGTGGAACTTGTCGAAGATGCGGTCGATATCGTCCGGCGGGATGCCCTCGCCCTCATCCATGATGCGGATGTCCACGTTCGGGCCGGCGGGGGCGGCGGTGATCGTGATCTGGCTGCCGGCGGGGGCGTGCTTGGCGGCGTTGTCGAGGATGTTGAACAGCACCTGTTCGAACAGCACCATATCGAGCGAGACAAGCGGCAGGTCAGGCGGCAGCTCGACCTTCACGCTGTGCTGGGTCAGGATCTTCGCGGCGCGCCGCAGGGTGGCGCCGATGATGTCAGACAGTTCGGTCAAGGTGGTGTTCGGCTTCAGCGCACCGGATTCCAGGCGGGTCATGTCCAGCAGATTGCCGATGAAGCGGTTCAGGCGGTCTGATTCCTCGATGATGGTGCCAAGCAGGGAGTCCTGGGTGGCTGGGTCCAGGCGTTGGGAGCGCAGGCTGGTCGCGGAGCCGAGGATCGACGCCAGGGGCGTGCGCAGGTCGTGGGAGATCGAGGTCAGCAGGGCGGAGCGCAGCCGATCGGTTTCCGCTGTGAGCCGCGCCTGGTGCAGGTCGCGGGCCAGATTGATCCGCTCGATGGCCAGGGCGGCCTGATCGATCAGCGCGTTCAGCAGGCGCTGCTGGTCCGGCGTCAGCAGCGGGCCAGGCTGGTCGCGGATGATACCAGCGACGCCCAACGGGCCGCGGCCGGTCTGGATCGGCAGGAACAGCCACTTGGCGCCAGGCAGCGTGTCGGAACCGCGGCCAGCGACGTGGTTCTTCTCCCAGCTCCATTTGGCGGCGGCGAGATCGGCGTCGTCCAGCATATCCTCGGGCGGGTAGCCGGCGCGGACGGCGATCGAGCCCCCCTCCGGCAGCAGCAGGACAACGCGCACCTTCAGCATGAGCGCGATCTGGTGCGCGGTGGCCCAGAGCAGGTCATCCAGCGTGACGGCCGCGGTCAGCTTGCGGCTGAACTGATAAAGATCGTCGGTGGCACGGGCGCGCTGGCGGGCGGCGACGGCCTGGCTGCGGACGCGCGCGGCAAGATTACTGGCCACCACCGCGACGACCGCGAAGAAGAACAGCCCGACGACGTTTTCCGGGTCGGCGATGGTGAAGGTGTATAGCGGCGGCAGGAAGAAGAAGTTGTAGGCCAGCACAGCGATGAAGCTGGCGAACAGCGAAGGTCCGAGGCCGTGCAGTACGGCCCCTGCCAGGATCGCCGTCAGGAACACCAGCGCGATGTTGGAAGCGTTCAGCGCCTCGTGCAGCGCTATGGCGAGCGGGATCGCGGCGACCACGAGCCCAACCGAAACTGCATAGGGCTTCAGCGTGAACCCGGCCCGTGTCGGGGCAACCAGCGGCGTGCCGTTGGCCTTTTCGGTCGGCGTCTCGATGACATGGATGTTGATGCCGCCCGCGCGGTTGATCAATTGCTGCACGACCGAGCCGAACAGCGCCTGTTGCCAGCGCGGGCGGATGGACTTGCCGACGATCACGTGGGTGACGTTGTTGGCCCGGGCGTAGTCGATCACCGCATCGGCGATGTTCGTGCCGGGGATCTGGACCGGCTCGCCGCCCAGTTGCTGGGTTAGGCGCAGCGCCTCCACCACCTCGGCCTCGACGGCATCGCTGGCGCGGGCCGCGCCGGGGGTCTCGACATGCAGCGCGATCCAAGGTGCGTGCACCTGGTCGGCCAGGCGCTTGGCGTGGCGCACCGTCGCAACCGGCCGCTTGCTGCCCTGCAGGCAGACCAGCACGCGTTCCCCGGCCGGCCAGGGCCCCTCGATGGCGTGGCTGCGCATGTAGTCAACCATCTGGTTGTCCACACGCTGGGCGGTGCGCCGGAGGGCCAGTTCCCGCAGCGCGGTCAGGTTTCCGGGCGCGAAGTAGTGGCGGACGGCACGTTCGGCCTGGGCGGGGACGTAGACCTTGCCTTCCTTCAGGCGCTGGATCAGGTCCTCGGGCGTCAGGTCGATCAGCTCGATGTCGTTGGCGCGCTCGATCACCGAATCAGGCACGGTTTCGCGGATACGGATGCGGGTGATGCGGGCGACGACGTCGTTCAGGCTTTCGACGTGCTGGATGTTGAGCGTCGTAAAGACGTCGATGCCGGCGTTCAGCACTTCCTCGACATCCATGTAGCGCTTGGGATGGCGGCTGCCGGGGGCGTTGGTGTGCGCCAACTCATCGACCAGGACCAGCGCCGGGCGGCGGGCGAGAATCGCGTCCAGGTCCATCTCGGTCATCGTGGCGCCGCGATAGGTGATGGTGAGGCGCGGGATCGTCTCCAGCCCCTGCACCAGCGCCTGGGTCTCCGCACGGCCGTGCGTTTCGACAATCCCGATGACGACATCAACGCCCTCGCGCCGCCTGGCGTGGGCGGCGGAGAGCATTTCGTAGGTCTTGCCGACGCCGGGGGCAGCGCCGAGGAAGATCTTCAGGCGGCCGAGATGCCCGGCCCGGGCCTGCTTCAGCAGGGCCTCGGGCGACGGCCGCCGGTCGGCGCCGCCGCTGTCACCCATCTTGCCCGGGCACACCCTGCCGTATTCGCTTACCCATGTTTCAAGGCATCCAATGCCAGGTTCAGTTGCAGCACGTTAATATGCGGCTCGCCGACGATTCCGCCAACCCGGTCGGTGGTATGTTCGCCGATCAACTGCCGTACCGTATCCTCGGGCAGATGGCGGGCCTTGGCGATGCGCGGCACCTGGAACAGCGCGGCGTCGGGGCTGATATCGGGGTCAAGCCCGCTGGCCGAGGTGGTGACCAGCTCCATCGGCACGGGCGTGCCGGGGTTTTCCTGTGCCAGTTTCTGGGTATCGGCGGTAATCCGGTCCAGCAGCGTCTTGGAGGTCGGGCCGAGGTTCGAGCCGCCCGAGTTGGCCGCGTTGTAGGGGGCCGGGATGGTCTTCGAGGAGTCATTTGGGTCGGTGTCGGTCGTCGCCGAGGGGCGGCCATGGAAATAGCCCTCGCCCGTGAAGTTCTGGCCGATCTGGGCGGAGCCGATCACCTTGCCGTCCTGCCGGATCAGACTGCCGTTGGCCTGCCAGGGGAACAGCACCTGGGCAATGCCGGTCATGGCGAGCGGATAGGCAAGGCCGGTCAGGATCGTCATCAGGACGATCATCATGACAGCCGGGCGGATGTGCTGGGTCATGGTGGGAAAACTTCCGGTCAATGGTTCAGGCCAAGCCGATGGCGGAGACGATGACGTCGATGATCTTGATCCCGACAAACGGGGCGACCAGGCCGCCGACGCCGTAGATCAGCAGGTTGCGGCGCAGCAGCGCGGGGGCACCGACCGGGCGGTAGGTGATGCCCTTCAGCGCCAGCGGGATCAGCGCCACGATGATCAGCGCATTGAAGATGATCGCCGACAGGATCGCACTTTCCGGATTCGACAGGCGCATGACATTCAGCGCCTGAAGCTGCGGGTAGAAGGCGATGAACATCGCCGGGATCATGGCAAAATATTTTGCCACGTCATTGGCGATGCTGAATGTGGTCAGCGCGCCACGGGTCATCAACAGCTGCTTGCCGATCTCGACGATCTCGATCAGCTTGGTCGGGTCGCTGTCGAGATCGACCATGTTGCCGGCCTCCCGCGCTGCCATGGTGCCGGTGTTCATGGCGACGCCGACATCGGCCTGGGCCAGGGCCGGGGCATCGTTGGTGCCGTCACCGCACATCGCCACCAGCTTGCCTTGCCCTTGCTCGTCGCGGATCAGCTTCAACTTGGTTTCCGGCGTCGCCTGGGCCAGGAAGTCGTCCACCCCGGCTTCGGCGGCGATGGCGGCGGCGGTCAGCGGGTTGTCGCCGGTGATCATTACCGTGCGGATGCCCATCTGGCGCAGGGCGTTGAACCGCTCCCTGATGCCGCCCTTGACGATATCCTTCAGATAGATGACGCCCAGCAGGCGGCCGTCCTTCGCGACCGCAAGCGGCGTGCCGCCGGCCTTGGCGATCCTCTCGGCGATTGCGGTCAGCTCCGATACTGCGGCGTCGGTGACGGTGGGACGCAGCATCGTCGTGCCGTTGTCCGCGGGGCGCGGGGCGCGGACCCAGTTCAGCACCGCATCGACCGCGCCCTTGCGGATCGAGGAGCCTTCGTAGTCGATGCCCGACAGGCGGGTCTGCGCCGAGAAGGGGATGAAGCGCGCGCCCATCGGCGCCATCTCCCGGCCGCGGATGCCGTATGTCTCCTTAGCGAGAACGACGATGGAGCGGCCCTCGGGCGTTTCGTCCGGCAGCGAGGAAAGCTGCGCCGCATCGGCCAGATCCCGCGCGTTGATGCCGGTCAGCGGCAGGAACTCGGTCGCCTGACGGTTGCCCAGGGTGATCGTGCCGGTCTTGTCCAGCAGCAGCGTATCCACATCCCCCGCGGCCTCCACCGCTCGGCCTGACATGGCGAGGACGTTGAAGCGTACCAGGCGGTCCATGCCGGCTATGCCGATGGCGGACAGCAGGGCACCGATGGTGGTGGGGATCAGCGCGATGAACAGCGCCACCAGGATCACTACCGATACCGTGCCGCCCGCATAGGTGACGAAGCTGGGGATGGTGGCGACGGCGAAGACGAAGATGATCGTCAGGCCGGCGAGCAGGATGTTCAGCGCGATCTCGTTCGGGGTCTTTTGCCTCTCGGCGCCTTCGACCAGGGCGATCATGCGGTCCAGGAAGGTCGATCCCTGGGCGGCGGTGATGCGCACCTTGATCCAGTCGGACAGCACGCGCGTACCGCCCGTCACGGCCGAACGGTCGCCGCCGCTTTCGCGGATGACGGGGGCTGATTCGCCGGTGATGGCTGATTCGTCGATCGAGGCGATACCCTCGATCACCTCGCCGTCGCTCGGGATCAGGTCGCCGGCTTCCACCAGTACGAGGTCGCCGGGCTCCAGATCGGGTGCGGCAACCTGCTCCCACAGGCCCTGGGGGTCGTACTGGCCGTCGGAGCCCGGCAGCAGCCGCTTGGCCATCGTTTCGGTCCGCGCGCGGCGGAGCGTGGCGGCCTGCGCCTTGCCGCGCCCCTCGGCCACGGCCTCGGCGAAATTGGCGAAGAGGACGGTGATCCAGAGCCACAGGATGATCTGGAACGTGAAGCCGAGATGTGCGCCGCCGGTGATCAGGTCGCGGATGAACAGCACGGTGGTCAGGGTGGCGACGACCTCCACCACGAACATCACCGGGTTGCGGATCAACTGGCGCGGATCAAGCTTGCGCACGGCATCGCCAATCGCCGGCACAAGGATCGTCCGGTCCATGAGCGAGGAGGAGGACCGATCGTGGGTTCTGCTTGCCATGGAAGGAACCTCAGTAGGTTGTGCCGGCGTGCATCGCGAGATGCTCCACCACCGGGCCAAGGGCGAGGGCGGGCAGGAAGGTCAGCCCGCCGGTGATCAGGATGACGCCGACGACCAGGCCGACGAACAGGCCGCCATTGGTCGGGAAGGTGCCGGCCGAGGCGGGAACGATCTTTTTCGCCGCGAGCGAGCCGGCGACCGCCAGCACAGGCACGATGAACAGGAAGCGCCCCATGAACATCGCCAAGCCCAGCGTCGTGTTCCAGAAGGGCGTGTTGGCGGACAGACCGGCGAAGGCGCTGCCGTTGTTGCCGGTGGCCGAGACGTAGGCATACAGCGCCTCGGAAAACCCGTGCGGACCGGCGTTCGCCATCGCCGCCAGGCCCGGCTTGATCACCACGGCGAGCGCGGTGAAGCCGAGCATCGCGAGGGGCAGGATCAGGATGGCGAGCATGGCCATCTTGACCTCCTTCGCCTCCAGTTTCTTGCCCAGGTATTCGGGGGTGCGGCCGACCATCAGCCCGGCGACGAACATCGCCACGATGATGAACATCAGCATGCCGTACAGGCCCGAGCCGACGCCG
Organism: Rhodopila sp.; assembly: GCA_035640755.1. Classification (GTDB taxonomy): domain Bacteria; phylum Pseudomonadota; class Alphaproteobacteria; order Acetobacterales; family Acetobacteraceae; genus Rhodopila. Next base: position 6,122 of record DASQVN010000140.1, on the reverse strand, counting down.
CCGAAGATGATCTCACCCAGCATGATGTTGACCATCGGGACCATGCCGGCGATGGGCAGCAGGCTATCATGCATCGTGTTGACCGCGCCGCAGGACGCATCGGTGGTGATTGTGGCGAACAAGGCGGAGTTGGCGAGGCCGAAGCGGATCTCCTTGCCTTCCAGATTGCCCGCATGGGTCAGCGGCAGGTGCGCGAGCAGCGGATTGCCGGCGGCCTCGGCGCTGTAGGTCACGACAACGCCGGCCAGGAACAGGGCGAACATGACGGCGAAGACCGCCCAGCCCTGCCGCTGGTCGCCGACCATGCGGCCGAACACGTTGGTCAGCGCGGCGCCAATCGAGAAGATCAGCAGCATCTGGATCAGGTCGGTCAGCGCCGTCGGGTTTTCATACGGATGCGCCGAGTTGGCGTTGAAGAATCCGCCGCCGTTGGTGCCGAACATCTTGATGACCTCCTGCGAGGCCACCGGTCCCTGGGCGATGAGCTGCTTGCCGCCTTCCAGAGTGCTGGCGTCCGTATAGGCGTTCAGGTTCTGCGGCACGCCCTGCCAGACCATCACCAGACCGACGACGAGGCAGACGGGCAGCAGGATGTACAGCACACAGCGGGTCATATCGACCCAGAAATTGCCCACGCTCTTCGCCGAACGGCGGCTGAAGCCGCGGATCAGCGCGATCGCCAGCGCAATGCCCGTGGCAGCGGAGACGAAATTATGCACCGTCAGCCCCGCCATCTGCACCAGGTAGCTCATGGTGGTTTCTGGCACGTAGGACTGCCAGTTCGTGTTTGTCACGAAGCTGACCGAGGTATTGAACGCCAGGTCCGGGCTGACCGCATCCAGGTGCTGCGGGTTGAATGGCAGTACGGCCTGCAGCCGCTGCAGCCCGTACAGCACGACGAAGCCGGCTAGAGTGAACGCCAGCATGGCAACGGCATAGGTGATCCAGTGCTGCTCCTGCCGTTCGTCGATGCCGGAGATTCGATAGAACGCACGCTCGATGGGACGCAGTACGGGCGACAGCGCCGTATGCTCACCCGCGAAGACGCGCGTCATGTAGCCGCCGAGGGGCTTGGTGATCAGGATCAGCAGCACGCAGTACAGCGCGATCTGCAGCCAGCCATTGATGGTCATGTTATTGGTTTCCAGGGACCGTTGTTGCGTGCGCCTGCGGCGTCAGAAGCGCTCGGGCCGCGTCAGGGCGACCGCGAGATAGGCCAGCAGGAACACGGTGACGAGCCCGCCAAGGATATAGTCCAGGATCATGGTGTCCCCTTTGCTACAGCCGGTCGCAGACAAGGGCGTAGAGGACGCAGGCGCCGAGAAGCGCCGCGCCGGTTGCAAGAAAGACAAGGTCGAGCATGTTCACCACCGGCCAAGTTGCCATTGAGCGTCAGAGAAGATCGCGCAGCATGCCGATAAAAGCGATGTGGCTGGGCGCTGCCGGATATAGGAATTTCATATAAGCGGCGGTGCCAAGCAAAGCCTCTGGTTCCGGTAGCGAAATCGTGTAATATCCGCGTATGCCCGGACGCGCTGCATCTCCTGCTTCTCACCGCGGCGCGCCGGCAGCGCGGCCGCGTGCCAGCCGAAAACCCGCGCCCCGGTCCACACATCGGCTATGGCGCGTGCTGCGGTGGGTGATCGTTGCGTCACCCATCTTCTTCGTGTTCCTGGCCGGGCTGGTCCTGGACACGGCGGCACTGCTGCGGCTGTTCTGGGCCTGCCTCGCCGGATATTTCGGGACCGTGCCGAGGACGATCGCCGCCACGGTGCTGCTTGTTGGCGCCAGCCCAGCGCTGCGGGCCGCGTACCACTACCTGACGGCACGCGAGCCTGCCGCGGCCCCCAGGGCGCAGCGCCGAGCCGGGGCGGAGCGCACGCGCAAGCCGGAGCGCGCGCCGCGTATCAGCACGGACACGCAGGCAGCCGCACGGCGAGCGCGAGTCGTTGCGAGAACCGAGTAGCTCAGGCGCCGTCGGCGCCGATCCGCGCATCCAGCGTGGCGGCACTGACATCTACTCCACAAATCACCTCTGCCACGATAACCTGCCTTGTCCATGCGATTGGAACCGAGCGACTGTCCGGTCGTACGTGACAACGATGGCCTGGCCCAAAGCTCCGTGACGGCTCTCACCTGGACGCAGAACGGGCGTCGGCCACCGCGCGCTGGGTCGGGTGGCCACCCAACCCAGCGCAGCCCCGCTTCATCACAACGCGAAGCCTGAAAACCAGATCCAAGGCGCGGCCTGGATTTGACAGCACCGGCCGGCGGCAGAACCATCCCTTCATAAGCAGAGGGAGGGACGCGATGCTGAAGACCACCCGCGACATGATCCTGCCGACCGCGATCACCGGGTCGTATCCACGGCCGCTTTGGTTCGACCTGAGCCTGAACGGACGCTCCTTCAAATCGGCGCTGGGCGAGTCCTTGTTCCGGGAACAGTATCTCGACGCCGTTGCCGCGATCATCAACGCGCAGGAAGCAGCGGGGCTGGATATCGTGACGGACGGCGACAGCCGCTTCGACCTAGCGGTCGGCGGCAAGTCCTGGTTCTTCTATCCGATCGAGCGGCTGGGCGGCATCAGCGGCCATCGCGACACCTCTCGCGGCTGGATGGGCCGGCACGACCTGCGGCCCGGCAAGATCCTGTGGGAAGTGCAGGAGGCGTACCAGCCCAGCGTCGTGTCGGACAAGCTGACGCGCGGGGCGTGGGAATACACCGCGCTGTGGCAGGTGGCGCAGCGCCTGACCGACCGTCCGGTGAAGTTCGGTGCGATCTGTGCCCCTGCGCTCGCCAGCATGCTGTGGAACGAATACTATGCCGATGAAAAGGAAATGATCCTGGACCTGTGCGACATCATGAACGCGGAGCTTCGGGAGCTCGCGGCCGCCGGCTGTCCGCTGATCCAGGTGGAGGAACCGCCACACCACGGACGTTCGCTGCAGCCGACCTGCACGGAGGCAGATCTGCAGTTCCTGACCGAAGCGTTCAACCGCCAGCTTGTCGGTGTGGATGCCGAGATCTGGGTGCATACGTGCTGGGGCAACCCGAACCAGCAGCGTGTCTATTGGGAAGTGCCGAGCTATGAAAGGGCGATGCCGTATCTGCTGCAACTGGATGCGGATGTCATCACCTTCGAATGCGCCAGCAGCAACGGCCGCGACCTGCACCTGTTCGGCAAGTACAAGACCGACAAGAAGATCGGCATCGGCGTGGTCAATCACTGCAATACGGTGGTCGAGCCGCCCGAGTACGTTGCGAACCTGATCCGCCGAGCGCTTGAGTTCATTCCGCCTGAGCGGCTGGTTATCACGACGGATTGCGGGTTCGGCCGCGAGGGCCTCAGCCGCCGCATCGCTCATTACAAATGCGTCTCAATGGTCGAAGGCACCAACATCGTCCGCCGGGAGCTTGGCTTGCCGGAGGTGCGGGTACGGGCCTCCGATCCGGCATTGTATTTCGCCAAGCGGGATGCCTGACATCCTATGAGGCATGACTGACCGAGGACACGTGGATGACTGAACCGACCGGGCCGCTGAAAGGCTACCGCATTCTCGATCTGACCACCGTGCTGTTTGGCCCGTTCGGCACGCAGACCCTGGGCGACTGGGGGGCCGAGGTCATCAAGATCGAGAGCCTGACCGGGGATACGTGGCGCACCTCCGGCGTGTTCCGCAACCGGGGCATGAGCGGCCAGTTCATGGCGGTGAACCGGAACAAGCGCAGTATTGCTCTCGACCTGAAGCACCCCGACGGCAAGGACGTGCTGCGGCGCCTGATCGCGACAGCCGATGCGCTGGTCAGCAACATCCGTCCCGCCGGGCTGGAGCGCCTGGGGTTCAGCTATGAGACCTGCCGGGAGCTGAACCCGAAGCTGATCTACGCCGTCGCCACCGGCTTCGGTCAGGACGGCCCCTGGCGCGCAAGGCCTGCCTTCGACGAAATCATCCAGGCGGCATCGGGGTTTGCGTCCGCGATGGGCTCGGATGAGGAACCCGCTTTCGTGCCCAGCCTGATCGGCGACAAGATCTGCGGCATGGCGCTGACCTCGGCCGTGACCGCGGCGCTGCTGCACCGCGAGCGGACGGGCGAGGGCCAGATGGTGGAAGTGCCGATGCTGGAGACGCTGGCGGCGTTCAACAGCATCGAGATGTTCGGCGGCTATGCCTTCGTCCCCCCGATCGGGCCGGCAGGCTACAAGCGGATGAAGGCGCGCCGGCCGGTACGCACGAAGGATGGCTGGCTGACCATGCTGCCCTACTCCGGCGAGAACTGGTGCGCCTTCTTCGAAGCGGTTGGCCATTCCGATTGCATCGAGGAATTCTCGGTCCGCGACCCGGTGGCCCGGGCCCAGAACATCGACCGCATCTACGACCGGATGCGCGAAATTGCCCCGAGCCGGACAACGGCGGAGTGGGAGGAGCTGTTGCTGCGCATCGACGTGCCGCACACGGCATTCACGAAGCTAGCGGAAGTGGCGGAGCAGCCGCATTTGAAAGCGGTCGGCATGTTCCCCGAAGTGGACCACCCGTCCGAGGGCAGGCTTCGCCAGGCCCGCCCGCCGGCCAAGTTCTCCGCCAGCCCCGCCAGCGTTCGTCGCCTGGCCCCGCGCCTGGGCGAGCACACGCGGGAGCTGCTGCGGGAGGCAGGCTACGCCGAGGCAGAGATCGAGGCATTGGTTGAGGGGAAGGTGGTTCGGGCAGTGTAGGCGACGCCCTACCCGATCAAGGCCCGAAGCTTCGCACGAACCTGTGCCAGCTCTGCCTTGGTTACCCTGCCCTTGCGCACGGCTTTCCGTGCCCGCCAGTCGAGGTTCTTACCTGATCCGCCAGGACGACGCTGGTGGGATCACCGGTGATCGAAACCCCGAAGGGATACTGTTTGACGCGTGTCGTCAGCGGACAGCAAACCATCAGTCCGGTCTTGCCGTTGTAGCTCGCCGGGCTCAGCACCAGGGCGGGGCGATGCCCTGCCTGCTCATGCCCTGCCTGCGGGTCGAATTGCAGCCACACCACGTCGCCGGCATCCGGCACATAGGCAGGCGACCTCACCAGATTTCACGGCCTGCCGGGGCACCGAAATCCACAGGATCATGACAGTTGTCGTCAGTGATGCCGGCAACAAGCTCATTGATGTCGAACGCCGTCTGGGCAATCGGTTCTATGATGATGCGGCCATCTTCCTCCCGCACATCGACAGCCTGATTGAGCGACAGGTGTGTGGCTGCCATGACGGAGGCCGGGATGCGAATGGATGCGCTATTGCCCCATTTTTTCACGATAACCTTCATGCCATCCCCTCAAGCAGGTCGCGAAGGATTCCATAAGCCGGCGGCAGCTATGTGTCGACAATGTCGATACATCGTCGCCGTCCATGCTCCGCGACTTCGGCCGCAACAATGGCCCGCGTCAGCGCACCGTTCAGGGCCCTGGCCGCGTCCAGCGTGAGCTCGACCGCGACCCGTGCGCCGGGACCAAGGCCTGGGTTCAGGAAGTCGATGGTGATGGCCTCTTCCAGCAACGCATGGTGCGGATGGTCATACGACACCACCGCCTGGGTCACGTCGAACCACCCGTTACCGCCCTTGCCGGCGCCCTCGGCGCCGACAATCTCCACGATCGAGGTACACATCCGCGCCGCTACGCCGCCAGATGCTTCTGCAGGAACGCGAACACCTTCTTCCAGCCATCCAGCGCCTGCTCGATGCGATACATCGGCCGGTCGTAGTAGAAGAACCCGTGGCCCGCGCCATCATAGCGGTGGAATTCGTAGGTCTTGCCGTATTTCTTCAGCTCAGCCTCATGTTGGTCCACCTGTTCCGGTGTCGGCGCGCGGTCCTCGTTGCCGAACAGCCCCAGCAGCGGGCACGACAGGTCCTTGGTGTAGTCGATCGGCGCCACGGGCTGCTTCGGGTTGAGTTCCTCCTTGCTCATGACCACGCGCCCGCCCCATAGGTCGAGGGCTGCGTCTATGCTTTTCGTGTGGCAGGCGTAAAGGAACGTGTGCCGCCCGCCCGAGCAGGAGCCGAACACGCCGACCTTGCCGTTGTTTTCCTTCTGCGCGCGCATCCACGCGACCGCAGCCGCGGTATCGCCGACCATCTGCGCGTCCGGAATGC
>DASQVN010000139.1:0-5807 GCA_035640755.1 Rhodopila sp. | reverse complement strand
CGAGCTCGAGGGCATCTCGCACGAAGACATTGAGGCCACGCGGGTGGCCCGGATCGCCGCCCGCGGCAGCTTCCGGGGCGGGATGGTGTGGACGCCGCCCGATCCGGTGTTCCATATCGTGCACGAAGTGCCGGGCCGCGTGCGGCTTGAGGCCGTCCCCCTGAAGGGTGACGCCGCGGCCTGCGCCGCCGCCGAGGCATGCCTTTCAGATCTGCCCGGCATCCGCTCGGTGCGGGCCAACCCGCTGACGGGAAGTCTGACGGCCGTCCACGACGGTTCCGCGGCGTCCCGCAAAGCGATCATGCGGGCGCTTGAGCGCTTCTCCCGTGCTCCGGTGGAGGGCGAGGTGCCGCATCCGGTGATGGCACCCAGCGCCGGCAAGCCCTCGGCTGACAGCTTGGCGAAGCGGGTGGCCAGGATCGGGTTGGAGCAGGCGGTCTCGAACATCACCGATAGGGCGATTCAGATCGCCGCGGCCGCGCTCCTCTGACCCGCAGCATCTACTGCAACATTGTCTAGAAATATGCGCCAACTTACGAATCTGAGATACTACAATTCAGCATAGACTCGTATCGACACAGTTTCAGTCCGTAAACCCAGGTCGGAAGAAGGTACACACCAGATGGAGGACAATCCAGTTCGTATACTCACGAGCCCACATGCTGCCATGAAAACGTCATTCAGGTCACATCGAATTGGCCCATCGAGGGGCTCGCGCTTCCGCAACTTTTCGGATACTCATGCCTCGTATGCTGAACCGTAGATAGCAGTCCGGCGGGATTTCATTTCGGCATCATGCCGGATTCGCACCGCAGCGAGATTGAAGTCATGGATGACGAGGTCCGCTGGCAGACCGAAGTCTTGAGGTGTGACATGGCTGATCCACGATCGGACGCAGTTTCGGGGGGCTCTCCGCAAATTTGGAACAGGCGCCGCTTGGGGTGGAGACACTGGTCAACTCAACAGCGCGCGCGCCATGCCAAGCCTGCCAAACGCCTGTCACCCCAGAGTCTGCCACCCCAGAGTCAGACAACCTATGGCGCAACACGTATCGGGTCTGGTTACAGCAGTTCTCAACCAGTCTGACAGAATACCGCACCCGGCATCACGCTTCCGCGGCGACAACATCGGATCGACCAAGCTGAGCTGCCTTGTGGCGACTGCCCGACAAGCCCCGTAACCGGCTCCTATGCTGCGGCCATCTGCCATACACGGAGATGGATGTGTGTATTTTGTCCGGCAGCGATCCAACACCAGCAGATGGGGCTATTGCGGCACAGGTCGTCGGTGATCCGACAAGATGGGACCACGATCATGCACATTTATCGCCTGCTGTGGCGGAACTCCGCAGGGCAACTTATTCGAAGCCGCTCTGTTGACTGCACCTGTGCTCAACGAGCGATCGATCTCGCGATGGCCGAGATCGGGACCCACGCAATGGCCGAAATATGGGACGGAACACGCCCCGTGTACCGGTGTGGCAATCCAAACGCAGGCAGCGGTTACGAGCGCGAGACATCGCCTCGCATGCCTGCGTAAGAGAAGAAATTGTTACAAAGGCGACGGACGGAAACCTCACCAGCCGACCGGCATTAACCTTGAATGCACTATGCGGCTCTCGCCACAGACTACGACGGCACCATCGCCCATGACGGTGTAGTCGACGCAGAAACACGAGACGAATTGGAGCGCCTGCGTGCAACTGGCCGCCGGCTGATCCTGGTCACAGGGCGAGAGTTGGATGATTTGCGCCGCGTGCTGCCGCGGCTCGATCTGTTCAACATGATCGTCGCTGAGAATGGCGCGCTTTTGTTCGATCCCGCGGCGAACGAGGAGATTGCGCTTGCGCCGCCGCCGCCCGCAGCGTTCGTTGAACGATTGCGCACATTGAACGTTCAGCCCCTGTCGGTTGGCCGCGCAATTGTCGCAAGCTGGGAACCGCATGAGGGACGGGTCCTGCAGGCAATCCGTGAGCTCGGGCTTGACCTGCAGATCACGTTCAACAAGGGTGCTGTGATGGTACTGCCGGCCGCGGTCAACAAGGCCAGCGGGTTGCGCGCGGCGCTGGACCGGTTGGGAATTTCGCCCCTTAACTGTGTCGGCGTCGGCGATGCCGAGAACGATCTCGCGTTCCTCGATGTCTGCGGGTTGTGCGTCGCGGTCGCAAATGCCCTCCCCACACTGCAGGAGCGCGCAGACTGGGTGACGCCGAGCGCGCGTGGCGCTGGCGTGGTCGAGCTGGTCGATCGCATCGTGGCCACTGATCTCGCTGAACTCGACAGCCATGTCCGGCGCCAGCGCGTGGCTTTGGCGCAGCGGGAGGACGGGGCACCCGAGTGTCTGGCGCCGCATCGGCAGAGCCTGCTGCTTGCGGGCAGCTCCGGCGGCGGCAAGACAACGTTCACCACGGGCCTGCTGGAGCGTCTGGCCGCGGCTGGCTTTCAGGTCTGCGTCGTCGATCCGGAGGGCGACTATGAAGGACTGCCCGGCCTGGTTGGCAGCGGCTCGAGCGACCAGCCGCCGAAGATCGAGCAGGTTTTGGAATGGCTGCGCAAGACCCAATCCAGCGTCGTGGTGACCCTTCTGGGCCTGGCACTGCCTGACCGGCCACATTTCCTCGACATGCTGCTGCCGGAGCTCATTGCCGAGCGCAGCCGCACCGGACGTCCCCACTTCATTGTGGTGGACGAGGCTCACCATCTGCTGCCGGCCGACTGGAACCCGGAAGCCGCCGTTCTGGCTTCGAATCTGCAAGGCTTCCTGCTGGTGACCGTGTATCCGGAACGGCTGTCACATCGTGCTCTGGCGGCGGTCGAGCGCCTTCTGGTGGTTGGGACCAGCGTAGGCCATGCATTGAGCCGCTTTGCCGAAGCCCGCGGCGTGGCGATACCAGCAGTTGACGACGTGCTGGAACGGGGCGAGTTGCTGTCCTTCTCGCCGGTTGACGGCACGGTGGCGCGGCTGCGTGTCATCGCACCCGATGCTGCGCGCCAGCGGCATCGGCGCAAATATGCCCAAGGCCAACTGGGCGAGGATAAGAGCTTCTGGTTCCGCGGCCCCGAACGCAGACTGCACCTGCGTGCGCAGAATCTTACGCTGTTTGTGCAGATGGCCGCGGGCGTCGATGACGAAACCTGGGCCTACCATCTGCGCCGGGGCGACTATTCGCGCTGGATCCGGGACGCGATCAAGGACGAAGGGCTCGCGGCGGAGGTGGCCAGGATCGAGCAGGCGGCATCTCCGGTTGAAGCACGTCGGCTGATCGCTGATGCAATCAGCCGATGCTATACGCTGCCGGAGTAAGATCAGGCAGCGCTGAGTTCTTCCGGCCCGAACTCGGTGAAGAAGTAGCTGATGCCGCAGATGATAAGAAGCAGCCCGACGAGGTGCGCCACGTCGGGGATCAGGGCCATCGACCCGAAGGCCAGCGCCATCATCAGAAAGCCGAGTGATCGGATGAACTGGAGCCTTGAGCCACGACCGCATCTGTCACGCGTAATCCTCCTTCACCAGAACGGTGTGAGAAGAGGTCAGCTCGTCAGATACTTGCGGGAGCAATCTGTAAAACCACGATGTCAGCCCTCGGTGTTCGCCGACGAGACGACCGGGAACGCTACATCTGATAAGAGAAATCACATCGTCGTATAAAGCTGTCGGTTACAAATATTCACGGCAATACCCCTGCTGAATGTATTTCAATACCTTTACGGAGTGCCAGCGGATCTCTACAACCTAGCGGCTTGTCGAAAACGAGGGGTTTGTGTGCATGGAGCCAAGTGGTTGCCTCCTCGCCTGGGTCGAGCGATGCGATCCGGATTGCTATGTGGGCGCCTATGTAGGCGAAGGTGCTGGACCAGATCCGCGCAGAGGCTATCCTGGACGAGCGCCGGCGATGCGGTCGCATCGTTCGCCCGAAGCAGCGCGCGATTGGATCGTACGCGAAGCCGCCACGCTTCACCTTCCAGTCAGGTGGGTGGACAAGAGTCCCTGGCGCGGCGACCCGCGGTGAGTCGCAAGTGGAGGCGCAACCCGTGCCGTTACCAAAGGTCGCGCGGAGAGGAAGAACAGCACGAATCGGTTATGTAGGAGCTATGGCGCTGGAGCGCGATGCCAAACAGGACCGACGTCTCAATCCGCAGCCACAACGTGATTCCGCGTCGCTGATACGTTATGCATCCGTTGCACGGCACCTGTTATCTACCATTATCTATAAGCGAGTCATGCCGCTAGCCGTCATTGGGTGACCAGAATTTTTGGAGTGGCCAGAATTTTTGCCGGCCACATAAAGAATTTTTGCCGGCCACATGAATGGCCTCGTCTGGTTCCAACCACGGCCGTCCCGATCTCATATTCAACTGCCACGTGTGTTGCAATTCTCTTACAGGGCATGAGATTAGAAGCCGCGGACCTGTAACGGAGAATGCGATCTCATGCCTCAGTGGTCCGACGTGCACGAGACGCATGCGACCGCGCTGGCCGCCTTCGGGATAAACCCGGACATAACCCAATCCACGTATTGAGGGAGAACGACTTGGCCCTACTCGATGATCTGGCAAAAGGCGGTACCCCGACGGGGCTTGCGGTGGGCATCGGCGCGGCGTTGCTGACGCCCGTGCTGCTGCCGGCGGTGTCATCGGTGCTGCGGCCGGCTGCCAAGGCGGTGATGCGCACGGGGATCACCCTGTATCGCCAGACGGTGGAGCCGCTGGCTGCGGCGGTCGGCAACCTGGTGACCGAGGCGCAGCTGGAACTGGCTGCTTCATCCGGTGCGCGCGCGGCCGAACCCGAGACCAAGGCCTCGGAAGACGCGGCGGGTCAGCCGCAAAAACGCCGCTCGCAGCGATTAGGCGATGCGCCGAGCATACCACCAGGACGGGCATAACACCAGGAACAGGGGATAATCCATGGCTCTCGAGGATATTTTCAAAGGCGGCAATCTCGTCACCGGCCTTGCGATCGGCGTTGGCAGCGCGATCGTCGCACCGGTGGTCGTGCCGGCGCTTGGCGGCCTGCTGCGGCCTGCCGCGAAGGCCGTGGTCAAGGGCGGCATCGTCGCCTACGACTGGGGCCGCCAGGCGGTGGCGCAGGTCGGCGAGGCGGCGAGTGATATGGTCGCGGAGGCTCGTGTGGGTACCCAGCACGCTGGCGAAGCGGCTCCGGCCGGGGCAGGACAGAAGCCTGGGGAAGCCGCCGCTGTCTGACGGCCATCCGGGCATGGCGACACTGGCTGCGCCGAACCACTGAGCCTACGAACGTCATTTCCATCCGCCACACGAGGCTGCCGTGTCCTATCTTGACGCGCTGGCAGAGCCGTGTGCCGTGCCCGAGGACACCTTCTCGGACACACGGCAGATCGCTGTCGCTACGGCGCGTATCGTCACCGCCGTGCATGCGTGCGTGCCGGGCCGGATCCGTTGGCGCGTGCCGGGCCTGCGGCAGAACCTCGCGCTCAAGCAGGCGCTCGAAGCCGGCCTGCGCGAGCTGCCGGGCATCCATTCCGCCAGCGCCAGCGCCGCGACCGGCAACCTGCTCACCCTGTTCGATCCGGATCTGTCGGCTGACCGGATCAGCGGCGCCATCGCCGCGCTGGTCCGCGGCTATGTCGGGTCTGTTCGGCAACACCCCGCGGGACCCGAATGGCACGCGCAGGAAGCCGGCATCGCGGTCGAAGCGCTGCAGACCTCGGCCCGGCTGGGCCTGACCACAGACGCCGCGCGCGAGCGGCTGGCGGAGCACGGCGCCAATGCCCTGCCGCCGCCGCCCGTGCGATCGACGCTGGCGATCTTCCTCGACCAGTTCCAGAACCT
>DASQVN010000138.1:0-4352 GCA_035640755.1 Rhodopila sp. | reverse complement strand
GCAGAAATGCGCCGCCGGCTCGATGAACTCCGCAGCCGGCAAGATGGCGGAATGGGCACGAGCACGGAGGCCAACATTGCGCCCCCAACTGTGCCCACTACGTCGGGTATGTCACGGCGGCGCTGAAGCCCCAACGAAGCCCCGCAGCAGATCGTGGGTGATGATACGTTCCTAAAGCGGGCGCTAAGTTTTTGAATTTCCTTGGTGGGTGCACAAGGACTCGAACCTTGGACCCGCTGATTAAGAGTCAGCTGCTCTACCAACTGAGCTATGCACCCAGACCACCGAGGGGCGGTTTCTACCAATCCTGCCCCGCATTGCAACCCCTGGCCGGCGAAAAATCGCATGGTCCGCGGCGCGGCAACGGGGGACGCCTACCCCCCGGCCAGGATCGCCTCGGCGATCTTCTCGGCCGTCATCAGCACCGGGAAGTTGGTGTTGGCGCACGGCACCACTGGGAACAGTGAGGCATCGACGACCCGCAGCCCGCCGACCCCGCGGACCCGTCCGGCAGGGTCGGTGACGGCCATCGGGTCGTTCTCGGCGCCCATGCGGCAGGTGCAGGAGGCATGCCAGACGCCGACGGCAGCCTTGCGCACGAAGCTCTCGAGCTTCTCGTCGTCGGTCAGCACGTCGTGCAGGGTAAGGCCCTCCATGATGAAGGTCTCGATCAGGTATTTCCGCAGCGCGGCGGGGCCGTCGAGGGCACGGGCCATGGCGTCGGTGATCAGCTTGTTCTTGCGGCTCAGCAGGCCGACCTGGCGCACCTTGTCACTGTAGCTGGCGGGGAACGGGTTCTCGGTCACGCTCTGCATGGTCGGGGTCAGGTGCATGGCGCCGAAGCGGCGCACCCCGTCCATCATCCGCTCCAGGTCGCGCTGGTCCGACAGGAGGTTGAAATCGACCTGCGGCTCCTCGTCCCAGTTGGCAGAGCGGAGCTTCACCGAGCCGGTCTCGGAGTAGGTCTTGTACACCGTGATGATGAACGAGCCGATCTGCTCGCCCACCGCGTGCCAGGAGGTCTTGTTGGTCACCACGGTGAACATGTCGCCGGGCGGGATACCGGGCAGGCCGGAGGAGTAGCGCAGCGCGGTGTAGATGTGGCGGCGGGTATAATCATGGATGATCCGCGCGTGCGGCTTGAGGAACGCGGCCACGGCGACGGCCGGATGGTCCTGCAGTCTCTGGCCGACGCCGGGCAGCGCGGCGCGCACGTCGATTCCCACTTCGCGCAGATGGGCGGCCGGACCGATGCCGGCGCGCATCAGGTGCGCCGGCGAATGGATCGCGCCGCAGGAGAGGATGATCTCCCCGCCGCGGAATTCCTGCGGGCGGTGGTTGACCAGTGCCTTCACGCCGACGCATTGCAGCCCGTCGAAGACCAGCTCGGTGGCCTGGGTATTGGTCAGGATCTTCAGGTTCTCCCGCAGGCGCGTGCCGGGGTCGAGATAGCCGATCGCGGCAGAGACGCGGCGCTCATAGGCGTTGGAGATGGTGATGGGGAAGTAGCCGTCCCGCCATTCCGCATTCTGGTCCTGGATATAGGACCAGCCGGCTTCCTCGAACGCCTTGGCGACGGCCTTGGCATGCTCGGGCCAGAGGTCGGGGAAGATGCGGCGCACCGGGATGCGGCCTTCATTGCCATGCCAGGGACCATCGAAGTCCATGTCACGCTCGACCTTCTTGAAATAGGGCAGCACGTTCTCCCAGCTCCACCCGGCCGCCCCCCGCTCGGCCCACTCGTCGTAGTCAGTGGGGGCGCCGCGGTTGGCGAGCTGGCCGTTGATCGAGGAGCCGCCGCCCAGGATGCGCGCCTGTTCATAGGTGCGCAGCGGCGGCGGGGGATCGCCTGGACGGTTGTGGGAAATGACCTCGGTCGTGACCTTGAGTTTGTTCCAGGTGTAGTTCGGGTTGAGATAGGCCGTGCCCGGATAGGAATCGAGCACCGCGGCCGGGATCTTGCCATGCGGCGTGTCCTGGCCGGCTTCGAGCAGCAGCACCTTGTGCTGACTGCGGGCGGACAACCGGTTGGCCAGGACCGAGCCGGCGGACCCGCCCCCGACGATGATCGTATCGTAGATTTCGGACGGCACGCTGACTTTTCCTCGTGGTTCTTGTGGGCGCGGCAGAATCGCCAAGGCCGCTGCCGCTGGCAAGGGCGGCTGCCCTGGCTGGCCGGCATCAACGACCCGACCGATCTAAAAATCTGCCCTGTTCCGCGATTTCCGGAACACGCTGACCCGTTGGGTTTCAGGCGAAATATCATAAGGTCGTGAGTAATGGGCTGGACACGGCGGTATGTCATCATTAATAAATCATTTACAAAATGAAGCAGCCGGGTTCGCCAGCGTTCGCCCTGCCGCACATCCGTCGCAACCAGATTGAGGAGCCGCCTCGAAATGGCTGACCTGAGCAGCATCTTCCAGCTTCTGGCCTTGAAGGCGGGTGCCGCGGCCGCGTTTACGCGCGGGTCGGGTAACAATTTCCCTCCCAAGAAACGACCTTCGTCGGGACCAAGCGAGGTGGACCCGTTTGCGGTCCTGACGCTGGCAGAGGAGCAGGCGGCGGCGGGACACGAGGAGCGTGCCGAGTGCCTGCTGAGTGCGGCGTACATCATGTTCGACCTCGGGCTCGGCAAAGGCGGCCCGTGCGCCACGGAGGTGCCGGGCGGGTAGCGGGGCCAGGGATTCCTTCTACTGCTGTTGAAGCTCAGGGTGGCCAGATCGCGCCGGTCCGAACGGGGCGGGACAGCAAACGTCCGCGGCTGCAACCTGTACTGACGCCTTCCCGGCGCGCATTCCTCCGCGTAGTGTGGCTGCGGGGAGGAAGCCATGACCGATATAGCCAAAATCGCTGAACCGCTGCGCCGAGCGGCCGAGAACGGCGGGATTCCGGGTGTTGCGGCAGCCGCCGCGACGGCGGACGGGGTGATCTTCGAGGGGGCATACGGCTCACGCGACCTCGGCACCGGGGCGCCGATGACGGCCGATACGGTGGTCTGGATCGCATCGATGACCAAGGCGATCACCGCGGCCTGCGCAATGCAGCTTGTTGAGCAGGGGCAACTCTCGCTCGACGGTGACATCGGCGCGGTCGTGCCGGAACTGGAAGGTGTGCAGGTGCTGGAGGGGTTTGACGATGCCGGCAAGCCTCGGCTGCGTGCGCCGAGGCGGGCGATCACGCTACGGCACCTGCTGACCCACACCGCCGGGTTCGCATATGAAATGTGGAACCCGACGATGTTCCAATACCTCGAGGCGACGGGCACGCCGAGCATCGTGACCTGTACAAATGCGGCGCTGGGACTGCCGCTGGTGGCCGATCCGGGCACGCAGTGGGAGTATGGCATCTCGATCGACTGGGCCGGCAAGGCGGTGGAAGCGGTCTCGGGCCAGAAGCTCGGGGACTATATGCAGGCGAAGCTGTTCGGGCCGCTGGGCATGCGCGACACCGGCTTCCGCATCCGCGAGGACCAGCGCGGGCGGCTGGCGAAGGTGCATGCGCGGACGCCGGAGGGGCTGGTGGCGACCGACATGGCGATGCCACAGGAGCCTGAGTTCCAGATGGGCGGCGGCGGGCTGTATTCGACGGTCGGCGACTACCTGCGTTTCGCGCGGATGATCCTGGGGCGCGGCGCGCTGGATGGCGCGCAGGTACTCAAGCCCGAGACGGTGGCGCTGATGTCGCAGAACGCCATGGGCGAACTGGTCTGCCAGCCGATGAAGAGCGTCGTGCCGGCGGCGACCAATGATGTCGATTTCGTCGCCGGGATGAAATGGGGGCTGAGCTTCCTGATTAACCCGGACAAGCTACCGACCGGGCGTTCGGCCGGAAGCCTCGCCTGGGCGGGTTTGGCGAACTCCTACTACTGGATCGATCCGACGCGGCAGGTGGCGGGGGTGTATGCCACGCAGCTTCTGCCGTTTTTCGATGCCGCTGCGGTAGCGGCGTTCGAAGGGTTCGAGACCGAAGTGTACCGCGCAGTCGGCGGGTAGAGCGGATCGCCGGAGAGCCGATCGTGTGAGGCGGCGCGAAGACAGCGATCGGCTGGCGCGCGCCGCCTTCCTCTGCGCCCGGGTTTCGGCGAGAATATCCGCAAACATGCCAGGAGGGACCGTGCCATGGGCGTGACCGCCACATTGTCAGAGTTCACTGCCGGGATCCGGCTGGAGGCACTGCCGCGCGACGTCGTCACGCGGGCGCGCTTCCTTGTGCTGGACCTTGTCGGCAATATCGTGCGCGCCAGGCATGATGCAGAGAGTACGCCCTCCTTCCTGGGCGCGGTGCGGGCGATGGGGATGGCGGCCGGCAATGCCGGCGTGTTCGGCGACACGGCGCGGTATACGCCGGCA
>DASQVN010000137.1:0-3397 GCA_035640755.1 Rhodopila sp. | reverse complement strand
ATCGATCTGGTCGGTCACCCGCATGGTGCCGAGTTCGGCCGCCATGGCGGCGCCGACGCGGCCAGCGACCATCAGGCCGGCCAGGACGGGGCCAAGCTCCCGCGTCACCGATAGCACCACGAGGTTCGCCACCGCGCTCTGCGCCGAGAAGCGGGCGAACCCGGTATAGGACTGCAGCGCCAGCACCATGCCGGTGAAGATCGCCGTCAGTGCCACCACCGGCAGGCTGAAATAGCCGATCTCCAACAACGCGCGGACGAACAGCCGGCCGTAGAACGGCGGGCGGACGAGGTGCGACAGCCCATCCAGCCCGAACAGCGCCAAGCGGCCGGCCTCCCGGCAGGTCGCGATCACCGCTCGGCCGATCGCGGCCAACAGATCCAGAATCATGGTCACGCAGTCCGATACACCCGATGAAAGCGGCGGCCCAGGGACGTGAGCACCTCATACCCGTTCGTGCCGGCGGCACGCGCGACGTCGTCGGGCGACTGGTGCGGGCCGAGAATCTCCAGCCAGGCACCAGGGTGCACGTCCGGACGGTCGGTGACATCGTAGGTGGTCAGGTCCATGGAGACGCGGCCTACCAGCGGAACCGGCCTGCCGTCAAAAAACGCCACCGCGCGTCCGGACAGCGACCGGTGAAACCCGTCCGCGTACCCCAGCGCGGCGGTGGCGATCCGGCTTGGGCGCGCTGCCGTCCAGGTCGCGTTGTAGCCGACGGTCGCGCCGGCCGGGATGTCGCGCACCGCCAGCACCCGCGCGCGCAGCGTCGCGACACAGCGCATCGGATTGGGCCGGCCAGGTGTCGGATTGACGCCGTACAACGCCGCGCCCGGCCGCGCGAGATCGGAGCCGAACGCCTGCCCGAGAAAAATGCCCGAGGAATTGGTGAGGCTTGCCGGCGCCCGTGGCAGCCGGGCGCGCGCTGCGGCAAAGCGGCTCACCTGCTGGGCGTTGTGTGGGCTATCCGGTTCCTCCGACGCCACCAGATGCGTCATGACGTAGCGTATCGCCAGGCCGTCCAGACGGAGGGGATCATCAGCCAGCAGCGCGAGCTCCCGCGTGTCCAGCCCAAGCCGCGACATGCCGGTATCGATGTGCAGGATCGCGTCCAGAGGCCGGCCGCGCCGAGCGGCCATCGCGGACCACCGGGCAATTTCGTCGAGCGAACCCAGCACCGGCGTCAGATCATGCTGCAGATACAGATCTTCCGTGCCTGGGATCAGGCCGCCCAACACGCCGAGCATCGCGCGCCGCAGCAGCGGGCGGACGGCCAGTGCCTCCTCCATATAGGCGACGAAGAAATGCCGGCATCCCGCCGCAAGCAGTGCCGGGCCGACGCGGCCGGCGCCCAACCCGTAGCCATCCGCCTTGATCACACCCGCGACATCGCCCCAGGGATGGAGCGCCCGCAGCGTGGCCCAGTTGGCGGCGATGGCACCCAGATCGATCTCGAGCACCGCCTGCGCGGCGCTACTCGACATATTCGGCATGCACCAGGTCGAGATCGCCAAAACGCGTGAACTCGGCCTCGAACAGCAGCGGAATGGTGCCGGTGGGGCCATGGCGCTGCTTGGCGATGATCAGGTCGGCGCGGTTGTGCGCCTTGGCCATCTTCTGCTGGAATTCCAGCATTGCGGCCTCGAACTTCTCGGCATTGCCCTCGAAGCCGATCTCCTTCGGCTCACGCTGCTGCAGATAGTATTCATCGCGGTAGACGAACATGACCGCGTCGGCGTCCTGCTCGATCGAGCCTGATTCGCGCAGGTCGGATAGTTGCGGGCGCTTGTCGTCGCGCGACTCGACCTGGCGGGAGAGCTGGGAGAGGGCGATGACCGGCACCGCGAGTTCCTTGGCCAGCGCCTTCAGCCCCTGGGTGATCATGCTGATTTCGAGCACGCGGCTTTCGGGCTTGGTCCCCGCGGCCGGGCGCATCAGCTGCAGGTAGTCCACCACCACAAGCCCGAGTCCCTTGGTGCGCTTCAGCCGCCGGCAGCGGGTGCGCAGTGCCGACATGCTGATCGCCGGCGTGTCGTCGATCATGATCGGCAGGCTGGAGATTTCCCTGGAGACGCGAACGAAGTTGTCGAAATCCTTCTGGCCGATCTCGCCGCGGCGGATGCGGTCGCCGGAAATCCGTGCTTCCTCGCTCAACAGACGGGTCGCCAACTGCTCCGCGCTCATTTCCAGGGAGAAGATGGCGACGCTGTTCCTGGGTACGCCGTTCGGGTCGTTCTGCCGAGCCTCGGCGAGCATCCAGCGGGCGGCGCCGAAGGCGATCTTGGTGGCGAGAGCGGTCTTGCCCATGCCGGGGCGGCCGGCGAGGATGATCAGGTCGGAGGGGTGCAACCCGCCCATCTTGCTGTCGAGGTCCCTGAGCCCCGTCGTCAGGCCCGAGACGCCGCCCGCCTGCCGGAACGCTTTCTCGGCACCCAGGATGGCGTCGGTCAGGGCACGTTCGAACGGGATGAAGCCGCCCTGGCTGCCGCCGTCGGCGGCGAGCTGGAATAGCGCCTGCTCCGCCGCCTCGATCTGGCCGGAGCCGTCGAGCTCGGGATCGGCGCCGAAGGCGTTGTTGACCACCGTCTCACCCAGGTCGATGAGCTGGCGGCGCAGCCAGGTATCGTAGATGACGCGGCCGTACTCGCCGGCATTGATGATGCCGACCATGGCGCTGAGCAGCTGGCTCAGGTAGGCGGTGCCACCGACCTCATCGAGGATGCCGGCGTGCTCGAACTCGGCCTTCAGCGTGACGGCGTCGGCGAGCTGCCCGGCCTCGATGCGCCGGACGATGGCCTGGTAGATGCGGCCATGGATCGGGTCGGCGAAATGCTGCGGCGCGAGGAACTCGGAGATGCGCTCATAGGCCTTGTTGTTGGCCAGAAGCGCGCCGAGAAGGGCCTGCTCCGCCTGGACGTTGGCCGGCGGCAGGCGCTGGGAGAGGCCGAGCAGGGGTGAGTCGATGGTATTCACGATGGGCGCATCTTAGCGCGCTCCGGCGCGGCGCGCAGGTGTTTACGACGATGTTGCCCTGTGGATAGCGATGGATAGCGGGGAGGAGTCAGTGTTTTCCAACCCGTATGGGCCTTCCAAGGCGTATGGCTGCCTTAGGCATCGTCGTCAGTATCAGTGCCCCGATAGAGTGCTGCGTAATCACGGCCACCATGAAAGACATTCGTGATCTCCACAATATCGCCGCTGAGGATGCGGTAGATGATCACTGCGCGCCGCTCGAACGCGACGCTGCGCAGACCCGGGGCCAAGTCGTCGCGCGGTCGGCCGGCCAGCGGTACGGTCGTGATGTGCCGACAGCGAGCGTGGATCCGCTCGACATAGCGGCGCGCGATGATGGGGCTCGCGCTGACGCGCCGGACATACCGGAAGATGGCTTCGAGGT
>DASQVN010000136.1:0-2223 GCA_035640755.1 Rhodopila sp. | reverse complement strand
GACCGATCGCGTTCACCTGCTGTTCAATAACGCCGGCATCAGTGGCGGCGGAAGCATGATCGTCAACGAGCGCGCGGAATGGGAGCGCACCTTCAATATCTGCTGGGGTGGCGTCTATCTGAACACGCGCGCCTTCCTGCCAATGCTGCGCGCCGCGGATGAGGCGCACATCATCAATACCAGCAGCATGAACGGGTTCTGGGCCTCGGTCGGCCCCGACACGCCGCATACCGCCTATTCCGCGGCGAAGTTCGCGGTGAAGGGTTTCACCGAGGCGCTGGTCGCCGACTTCCGGATGAACGCGCCGCACATCCGCGTGTCCGTCGTCATGCCGGGACATATCGGCACCGGTATTCGCGACAACTCGCTCAAGGTGCAAACCCGTACCGACATGGATGGGCTGAACGCCGCGCAGATCGCGCAGATCCGCACTCGGCTCACCTCCATGGGCAAGGACCCGTCAAAGTACTCCGACGCCGACATCGAACGCATGCACGCCGAGCGCGCCCGCCGCTTCGTCACCGACGCGCCGACCAGCGCGGCCGAGGCGGCGAAGATTATCCTGGACGGCGTCAAAGCCGACCGTCTTCGCATCCTGGTCGGACCTGACGCGCACATCATCGACCGCATGGTGCGCGAGGACCCCGACCATGCCTACGAACCGGAGTTCTATGAGCGGTTCGCCGCCGAGGCGGGCTGGTACCCAGGTCGCTGAGGGCTGCCGGTCCTCACATCTGACGCACGGCCCCGAACAAGGGAACCCACCTGGATTTTCGTTCTTCTTCGCAGCAGTGGGAGTGACAGCATGCCGAGAGTTAGCATGTGCCTATGGTTCGAAACGGATGCGGAGACCGCGATCCGCTTCTATACGTCGATCGTACCTGACTCCCAGATCGATCATATCCAGCGCTCGCCGGCTGCTTGGCCCGGTGGCGAGGCAGGGGACGTCATCTTGATCAGCTCTCGGCTCGGCCGCCAAAGCTTCCAAGCGCTTAACGGCGGCGCGCCAGCGGATTACGGCACTGCCGCATCGATCTCAGTGGAGTGCGCCGACCAGGGAGAAGTTGATCGGCTGTGGGCAGCGCTGACCGCTGACGGTGGATCGGAGATAATGTGCGGCTGGTTGCGCGACCGCTGGGGAATTCCCTGGCAGATCGTGCCGGAAGTGCTCCCACGGCTTCTGGCCAACCCTGACCCCGCCATTGCCGCACGCGTCTTTGCCGCAATGACGGGGATGGTGAAGCTGGATGCAGCCGAACTGGAACGCGCTGCGGCAGGGTGACCGGTCCGCTTTGGTCGGAGGAGAATCAGCAACTGAACGACTACGACGGGCGCGTATCTCCCGCCGGCTCACGCTGCGAACCGACTGCTTTCAAAGTCTTCCCCCCGGGTGGCAGGCAACGGCGTTGGGTCGGTAGCGACTGGGCTGGCTTGGCAAAAGGCATCTGCCCCGGTTCCGAACATGGATCCTTGCTGACATACTGCATCGTTGATAGCAGGTGCAAATCTCAGGCAAACGGAGCAGGCTGCCATGGCGGGCTTTGTCGGCGCTCAGCATAAATTCCATGACGCCGATTTTGTGCAGGGATGGGCCGATCGCTTCGTCCCCTCTTCACCGCGGCTCGCCTTGTTTGATATGATCCTGACCCAAATCCGCCAGCTCCCTCTGGGCAATCCCAACGTCCTAGAGCTTGGTCTTGGCCCCGGCTACATGGCTCGACATATTCTGGAGCGCCATCCGTCCCTGCACTATGAGGGTCTCGACTTCTCTGCGGTTTTCTTCGAAGTGGCAAAGCGGATCCTGGGCGAGCTGAAGGCACGAGTTACCCTTACCCAAGCCGATCTGCTGGACCAGACTTGGCCAACATCCCTCGCCCGTCGGCCGGACGCGATCATATCAACCTGGGCCTTGCACGACCTTGGGAGTCAACAGGCCGTGGCGGGGGTATATGCGCGTTGCTATGAGACCCTTCCCAAGGGCGGGATCCTTGTGAACGGCGATTTCATCAAGCCCGATGGCACCGCATGGGAATACGAGGCCGGCCGGTTCGAAGTAGCCCGTCATCTAGAGCTCTTGCATCAGGCAGGCTTCACCAGCCCAACATCGCTGCACCATTTCGAGCCTGAGATCGACAATCCCACTCCTGCGCAGAACTATGCCTGCCTACTTGCGGTGAAATAGCCCGTCGCGCCAATGTCCGCCGTGCGTCGTCACCAGACCGG
>DASQVN010000135.1:0-4379 GCA_035640755.1 Rhodopila sp. | reverse complement strand
GCTTCGGTGTGCAGCGCCAGCGCTCGGCTGAGCTGCGACTGGGCGTCGACGATGTCGCCCAGTTCATGCGATAGGCGGCCGAGGTCGCGCAGGTCGTCGGCAAGCTCGGGGTGGTCGGGGCCGAGGTGCCGCTGACGCTCCTCGATGGCGCGTTCCAGAGTGTCGCGCTGGGCGCGGAGGTCGGGAAGGTTGCGCATCAGCGGGCTCCCGGCAGAAGAGTGCGGGCGGGGCGCGAGACATTCGCCCCGTCCGCGGTTCGTGATCAGAGCTGGGCTTCGGCGTATTCGTAGTTGGCCAGGCTATCCAGCCAGTTCTGCAGGTAGTCCGGGCGGAGATTGCGGAAGTCGAGATAGTAGCTGTGCTCCCACACGTCGCAGCCGAGGAGCACCTTGCCTTCGCCGGTGGCGAGCGGGTTGGAGCCGTTCGGGGTCTTGGTCACCTTCAGCTTGCCGTCGCTGCCGAGGACGAGCCACGCCCAGCCGCTGCCGAACTGGCTGGCGCCGGCGGCCTTGAACTCATCCTTGAACTTCTGGACGCTGCCGAAATCCTGGTTGATCTTGGATTCCAGCTTGCCGGGGACCCTGCCGCCGTCCGGGCTCATGCACTGCCAGAAGATGATGTGGTTCCAGTGCTGGCCGGCATTGTTGAACACCGGGCCGCCGGCGCTGGCGGTCGATTTCACGATCTCGTCCAGCGACTTGCCCTGCAGCGCGGGGTCCTTGTCGACGAAGCCGTTCAACGCGTTCACGTAAGCGGCATGGTGCTTGCCGTGGTGCAGCTCCAGCGTTTCCTGGCACATCTTGCGCGAGGCGAGGGCGTTGGTGGAGTAGGGGAGCTTCGGCAGTTCGAAAGCCATTTTGTTCCTCCGTGTTTGCGTTGAAGAGCTTGCGTTGCAGACTGGCATATGAGCGGCCGGGGCGCATGGGTAGCTATGGCCAGCCCCGCGGCAGGTCAACCCACCGTGCCTGGCTTGCCAGACGCATGCTTGCCAGACGTGGCGGATCGCGTCAGGACGCAGGGCATGTCAGGACGCAGGGCATGAACGAGACGATCGCCGCGCTGGTTCGCCGCCATGATCCGGATCGTTTTCTGACCGCACTATTTGCGCCCGCGGATCGTCGTGATGCACTGCTGACGCTCTATGCCTTCAACCATGAGATCGCGCGGGCGCGGGAGGTGGCGAGCGAGCCGCCGCTCGCGCTGATCCGGCTGCAATGGTGGCGGGAGGTGATCGAGGGCGCCGACCGGCGGCATGAGGTGGCGACCCCGCTTGCCGAGGCGATCGCGGCGGGGCGGCTGCAGCCGGCGCTGCTGCTGCCCTTGATCGAGGCGCGGGAGGCCGAAGCCTATGCCGATTTCGAAGGCCTGGGCGACTGGTGTGCCTGGCTGCGGGCCGGGGCCGGTGGGCTGGCGGTCGCCGCCGCGGCGGCACTGGACGCCACGGAGCCGGAGGCGCTGCGCCCGTTCGGCGCGGCGTATGGCGTGGCGGGGCTGCTGCGCTCGACCGCTCATCTCGCCGCGCGGCACCAATGCCTGCTGCCGGCCGAGATGCTCGGCCGGCACGGGCTGTCACGTGAGGCTTTCGCGCAGGACCCGGCGGGTGCACCGGCACAGGCGGCGCTGCGCGAAGCCGTCCACGAGGGGCTGGCGCTGCTGGCCGAGGCACGCAGAGTGAAGGTGCCGCGTCCGGCAGTGGCCGCGGCACTGCCAGCGGTGCTGGCGCGGCGCGACCTGCGGCGCTGGCCGTCGGTGTCGATCGCGCGGGGCCTGGGCGATCAACTGGCGGTGGCGGCGGCGGGGCTGGCTGGGCGTGTGTTCCTCAAGCGGTGAGCGGGGTGGTGCACGGGGGCCGACAAACGTGCGTGATGCCCAGCGCCGGGATCGACGGGACATCTTTCGGGGGTGGGAGCCGCTTTCGCGACTGACGCGGGTGAAGGCGTGTTGTGAAACGGACATCGTCCGTCATGGGTAAAATCTTGGCTACGACCTACCCGGATCGCGGGGCGCACACTGGCGACGCCACAGTGACGAAACACAACACTGAATCCGGAAACGTACGCGTGGCTTGAATACGGTCGCGGGCCCCGCGATGATCCGGCACGCGATCGGTCATGACGATCGTCCAGATGCTGGTCGGGGCTGAGGAGGTGTAGCACGGTTTTGCAACGAATTCGGACTTCGGATCACGCTGCCGCGACGGGCCACATGATCACCGTCGTGACCGAGCCAGGCCAGGTGGCGCAGGTGCGGCGGCAGGTGGTCGAGTTCGCGGCGCGTGCCGGGCTGCCCGAGGCGCGCCTGGGCGGTCTCGCGGTCGTGGTGACGGAGCTGGCGGCCAACTTGATCACGCACGCCGGGTGCGGGGAGATCCTGGCCTCCTGCTTCGACGACGCCGACGGCAGCGGCGTCGAAATCCTGTCGGTGGACCGCGGACCGGGGATGCAGGACCTCGCGGCCTGCATGCGGGACGGGTTTTCCACCGCCGGGAGCCTCGGGAATGGGCTGGGCCTGATCGCGCGGCAATCCGACCGGTTCCGTGTCTATTCGCGGCCGGGGCTGGGCACGGTGGCGTCGGCGCGGCTGGCGATCGGGGTGGGGGCATCGGACCCCGCGCCGGGCGTTGCGGTGCAGTGCGGCGCGGCGGTCATGCCCTGTCCCGGCGAGACGGTGTGCGGCGACGGCTGGGCCTGGGCGCGGACGGCTGCGGGGCCGACGCTGTTCCTGGCGGACGGTGCGGGGCACGGTGCGGACGCCAGCGAGGCGGCGCAGGAAGCGGTCAGGATGTTCCTCGATCACGCCGGCGAAGACTGCGAGGCGCTGGCCGCCCGGCTGCACCGTGCGCTGGCACCGACGTGCGGCGCGGCCATCGCGATCGCACGGTTCGACCCTGCCGCCGGGGTGGTGCGGTACGTGGGCATCGGCACGATCAGCGCCGCCCTGGTGACCGGCGGGAAGGCGGGACGCATGGGTTCGGGGCAGGCGGCCGTGCGGCACATGATCTCCTGCGACGGCACGGCCGGGCACGGCGCGCCGCGGCTGCGCGAGCATGTCTATCCCTGCGGCGGCGGTGCGCTCATTGTCCTGCACTCGGACGGGGTGGCGTCGCGGTGGGACCTGTCCGCCTATCCGGGGATCGTTTCGCAGCATCCGTCACTGCTGGCCGGCCTGCTGCTGCGGGACTTCCGGCGCGGCGGCGATGATGCGTCGGTTGTCGCGATGCGGGTTGGGGCCTGAGGCGGGCGGGCCTCGGCTTGCGTCGGGGCGGGGGTTCGGGGAACATGGGCGCGATCGAAAAGGGAGCGCCCAGGGAATAAGCGCCAAGGGAGTACCGGTCCATGAGCGAGCAGCCTTTCGACTACACCGTTGCCGATTTCAACTATATCGAGCATGCCGACGGCCCGCAGCGCCTGCGTCTGTTCATGCCGGTCACCAATGATCCGGTGCCGCTGGTCGTCGATCTGCATGGCGGCGCGTGGTGCAACGGCGACCTGAAGGATTGCGAGGCGCGTGACCTGTTTCTGGTGCGTGCCGGGCTGGCGGTGGCGGCGCTGAATTTCCGCCATGCCGGGGCGGGCTATCCGGCGTCGCTGGTTGACATCAACTACGCGATCCGCTGGCTGAAGGCGCATGCCGGGAAGCTGGGGCTGCGCGCCGACCGGGTCGGGCTGTCGGGACAGAGCAGCGGCGGGCACCTGGCGATGCTGGCGGCGATGCGGCCGGCGGACCCGCGCTATGCGGCGGTGCCGGCGCCGGACAATGCGGCGGCCGATGCCAGCGTGCAGGCGGTGGTGATGCAGTGGCCGGTGATCAACCCGCTGTCGCGCTACCGCAACGCCGTCCGGCTGCGCGATTCCGGCGATCCGCCGGCCTGGGTCGGCGATATTCCGTCGCGTCATGATCTGTACTGGAAGACCACCGCGGCGATGGAGGACGGCAACCCGATGCTGATCCTCGAGCGTGGGGAGAAGGTGCCGCTGCCGCCGGCGCTGTGGATCCAGGGGCGGCCTGATCCGGTGCACGACTACCGCGACCCGGAGGGCACGTTCGACGGCAATGAGCCCGAGCGGTTCGCGCAGAACTACCGCAAGGCCGGCGGGGCGCTGGAGTTGCTGTACATCGATAACGCGACCCGGGGGTCGGAGACGTCGCACGGGCCGACGGCGGCGTTCTTCCTGCGGCATCTGCGGTAGGGGGAAATCCACGGGCATTCCGCGGTAGCTGGCGTTCCCTCCCCACGATGGCCGGGAATCGGCTTGCTTCGGGACCCGATCCGGCCATCTACGGGCCATCTACGCAGGACGATGCGGGCGGCGCGTTGCGGCACGGGCGGGGGTAGATGGGCGGGTCTGGGCCGCCCATGACGGTGAGGGTAGGCTGCG
>DASQVN010000134.1:0-2542 GCA_035640755.1 Rhodopila sp. | reverse complement strand
TGCGGTGAACGGTTGGCCGCACCAGTTCTCGGGAGGGATGCGGCAACGGGTGATGCTGGCGATGAGTTTCGCCAATAATCCATCCTTGATCATTGCGGATGAACCGACCACGGCGCTGGACGTGACGATCCAAGCGCAGATTCTGGATCTGCTACGAGGGCAAAGCGCCGAGCTCGGAACGGCCGTCATTTTGATCAGCCACGACCTGGGCGTGATCGCCGAGATGTGCAGCCGCGTGCTGGTAATGTACGCCGGGGAGGTGGTGGAGGTCGGTGCTCCGGCCGACCTGTTGAGCGAGCCGCGGCATCCCTACACGTGGGCTCTCCTGCATGCGGCCCCGCGGTTGAACAATGCTGGCACCGGTGACCGCCGCCTGACGACGATCGAGGGCCAGCCGCCCGATGCGCGCGCCTGGCCGGAGGGCTGCCGCTTCCGTGCGCGCTGCCCGTTCGCTGTTGAAGCCTGCGCGCAGCACCCGGCTCTGCTGCCGGTGGGCGAAACCCGGCTGTCGCGCTGCTGGGTCACCCAGGAGGGCAGCATGCTGCACCCCCCGGGGACTGCGCGAACGGACACGCAGCCCGTGCCGGCCGCCGTCGGCGCACCGTTGCTCGAGGTCGCAGGCCTGATCCGCCACTTTCCTCTGCCCAAGACCGGCTTCCTGGAGGCGCGGCGTGTGCTGCATGCGCTGGATGGGGTCGACCTGCATGTACGGCCCGGTGAAACGGTGAGCCTCGTCGGGGAGTCAGGATCCGGCAAATCGACCCTGGCGCGCCTCGTCATGCGGCTGGATACGCCCACTGCTGGAACGATACGCTTTGCCGGTCAGGACATCACCCGGGCGCCGCAGTCTGCCATCCGCCCGCTGCGGCGGCGTATGCAGATGGTTTTTCAGGACCCGTACGCCTCCCTGAACCCGCGCATGACGGTCAGGGAAATCCTGACCGGGCCTTTGAGGCTGCATGGTCTGGCAACGGATGCGACAGGCGCGCGGCGGCGGGCAACCGAGCTGCTGGACCTTGTGGGTCTGCCCCCCACGGCGCTGGAGCGATTCCCGCACGAGTTTTCAGGTGGTCAGCGCCAGCGCATCTCGGTTGCGCGGGCGCTGGCCGTAGAGCCGGACCTCGTCGTCGGCGACGAGCCGATCTCGGCCCTGGACGTCAACATCCAGGCGCAGATTATCAACCTCATGATCGGCCTGCAGGAACGGCTTGGCCTCACCTATCTTTTCATCGCGCACGACTTGGCTGTTGTGCGCCACATTTCCGATCGGATCTATGTTCTTTATCTGGGGAAGGTGATGGAAACGGGTCCGGCCGAAGTGTTGTTTGCACGCCCGCTGCATCCCTACACCAACACGCTGATCTCGGCCGTGCCAACGCTCGACGCGGGTAGTGCCGTTCGGCGCATCAGACTGCAAGGCGAGATCCCGACTGCGGTCGATCCGCCATCGGGTTGCCGCTTCCGCACCCGCTGCCCGGCCGCGACCGGCCGCTGCGCAGAAATCGAGCCGCCCTTGATCGAGGCGGAGCCTGGTCACTTCGTGGCCTGCCATTTTCCCGGAGCAATATCTGTCAGCACCTGACAACCTGAGAGCGCGTAGGCGAGAGCCGAGAACGGAAGGAGCAGCACAGCGGGGGTGCTGAACCGGCTGCTGGGCCGCATAAAGATCGAAGCGGGAAGGGATAAGGAAGCCGGCTGACGTCACCGTACTATTACGGTCTGCGCAAGCCAAGTTGTGTGGATCAGTGCGTACCCGGCCGCGGTGTGGCCGGCATGACCAGCAACGGGTTGGCGGTGATGCGGCGAAAGCCTTCCTGCTGCACCAGGAGATCGAGGCCGAGTGAGGCGATATCATCGGCGATCGGCTCGACGCCGGCTGGGCGTCCTGGTGCAGGTGCTTGATGTAGCCGCGACAACTGGAACAGGTCGCGAACGGTGATGTCCTTGGACTGTTCCTCCACCGGGAAATACTCGACACCACCAGTGGTCCGGCAGGCGGTGCATTTGATCCGCGCAGAGTTCCAGGCGGTGGCACAAAACGGGAAAACGCAATAGCGTGCCCGGCTGGCATTGGGCCATTTGACGATCATGCTGGCGACGGGCGGACTTCCGCAGGAAGGGCAGGTGCCGTCCGTGGTGCGGTGCAGCCGGGACAGATCCAGGGTGGCGGCGAGGCGGGTCATGTGGACCTGGAGCACGGTGGCGGCGAACAGGCACTCGGCCAGCTGATCCATCGGGTAGGTGGCCGCACGGACAGCGTCGGCCAGAACGAGGCGGGCGGACATGTTTGCAGGCGCGCAAGGGCTTGGCGGGCTTCGGCGGGCGCCTCGATAGATGCGGCGCGCTGAAGGAAGCGGCACGGCGCGGAAACGGCGCTTAAGGTCGCCAAGTGGCTGGTTGTGGTTGCCCAGCGCCAGGGCGGACAGTCGCAGTTCAGCCCCTATCTCGCGGCGCCTGCCGATCCGGAATCGGCGATCGCACGCATCCAGGACCATGTCATGGCCAAAATCGGGGATCGCCATACCCTGCTTTCTGTCGACCC
>DASQVN010000133.1:0-4131 GCA_035640755.1 Rhodopila sp. | reverse complement strand
CACCGTCCTCCTCGGCCTTTTGCTGCAGAGCTACTGGGCGCTGGTGTGCGGCATCGCCGTCACCCGCGTCGCCCAGGTGGGTCTCAGCTACGCCGTGCATCCCTACAGGCCGCGGCTCTCCACCGCGCACTGGACCGAGATCGCCGGCTTTTCGTTCTGGACCTGGGCCGCGAGCCTCGCTGCCATCGTCTGGTGCCGCTGCGATCCTTTCGTCATCGGTCCCGCCATCGGTACCGCTCCCCTCGGCATCTATCTCCTGGCATCCGAGATCGCGAGCCTGCCGGTGACCGAGCTGATCGCCCCGGCGGCCGAGGTGCTGCTGGGCGGCTTCTCCCTCGCACGCCGTTCGGGCGGCGATGCGATCAGCGCTGCGCTGCCGGTGGCCACCAGCCTGCTGTTCGCGATCATGCCGCTCATGCTGGCGATCTGCGGCGCCTCCGGCTTCATCGTCGCCGCACTGCTCGGCCCGGGCTGGTCGGGCGCCGCCCCGCTGATTGCCATCGCGGTCTGGATCGGGCTGTTTTCGCCCTATGCCTATGTCGCCAGCACCGCGTTGGTCAGCGCCAACCGCGTCCGCAGCGTCTTCGTCTCCAACCTGGTATCATCGGCCATCAAGCTTGGCGGGCTTGCCGCCACGGTCGCGTGGACCACCGATCTTGGGCTGATCACCGCCGTGACCGTGGTGATCGTCGGGCTGGAGGCCTGCATCCTGGTCGCCTGCCTGCTCCGCTCCGGCGATACCCCCTCCCGCGAGGCGGCCGGCGGCCTCGGGCGCCTGCTGGTGTCGTCCGCGATCATCGCCGCGCTGATATATGGGACCGGGCTTGCCGGCAGATCGGTCGCCCTGCCGGTCTGGCAGGCGCTACTTGCCGGCGGCGCCATCGGCACCGCCCTGATCGGCGGCTTCGGCGCGCTGGCCTACGCGGTGTGGCGTCTCGCCGGCCGGCCGCAAGGCCCCGAGACCGGCGCGGCCGGCCTGCTGGGTCCGGTGATCGGCTCGCTCAGCGCTCGGCTGCCCCGAAGCGGCGCGGCCGCAGCCCGGCGTGCCACCAGGTGATCAGCGAGTAGATGTCATACACCGGCAGCCCTACTGCCTCGCGCAGCGCGGCGGCGTAGGGCGGCATGTTCGTGCATTCCAGCACGATCGCACCGACCTCGGGGTGCTGCCGTAGCAGGGCGCGGCCGGCCTCCACCACGTCGGCCTCGGCCAGCGCTATGTCCATGTCCTGCTTCTCGCCCAGGACCAGCACGCGGAAGAATTCCCGGCCGTTCTCGGTGCCGATGAACGGCGTGTCCGGCGGTGCCCCGGCGGCTTGCAGGTGCAGCGGCGTAAGCGATGTGCCGGATACGGTCACGACGCCGACGCGTTCCCCCGGCGGCAGCGTCGCCTGCACCCAGGGCACCTGGATCAGCGAACTGGTCGCGACCGGTACGCGTGTTGCCTCGGCCAACTCGCGCTGGAACAGCGAGAGGAAGCCGCAGTTCGTCGTGATCGCCTCCGCGCCGAGGGACACCAGCTCCTGCGCTGCCTCGATGAAGGCGGGTAGTAATCCCTCGGCCTGGCGCAGGACCACACGCTCGGGGCTTGCGCCGCGGACCACGCGGTACAGCACCGGGAACGGCCACGTGGTCGCATTGCCCATGTCGCCAGGGATGCGGGGGAATTTCGCCTCCAGCATCAGGATGCCCAGCGGAGCGCCGTAGATGGCCTTGCCTCCGGTCGCGATCATGGCGCACGCCTCCCCTGTTCCAGGCCCCATCTTGCCCGATCCCGGCGCGGCGCGCGACAATGGCGGTGTTGAGTTTGCGCGCAGCCGCCACACCAACCTTGCCATCTCAACCCTGCGCGCATGCCGCCCGCCCCACACCGCGGGCGGCATCAGACAGTAAGGAAACCGCCATGGCCGACCGTCCCTTCACCCAGGAAGACCTCGAGATCCTCGCCCAGTGGGATACGCCGACCATCTGCAACGGGCTGGAGATCGTGGTGCCGGAGCGGCGCGCGTTCGGCTACACCGTGGAGCCGATGGTCTGCATCGACCCGAAGGCCAAGCCGATCGTCGGCCTTGCGCGCGTCGGCATGATCCGCGCCACGGAAGCGCCGCGCACCAAGGTGGCCGACCGGGCCGACTGGTATGACTACGTCGCCCGCGTCGACCTGCCGACCATTGCGGTGATCCAGGACATCGACGGCCGCACCGGCTACGGCGCCTACTGGGGCGAGGTGCAGTCCACCATCCACCAGGCGCTCGGCTGCATCGGCTGCGTCACCAACGGATCGTTCCGCGACCTTGACGCCTGGGCCAAGGGGTTCCAGATGATCGGCGGGCGCATCGGGCCGAGCCACGCGCATGTGCATATGGTGGATTTCGGCAAGCCGGTGAATGTGTTCGGCATGCACGCCCAGCATGACGACGTGATCCACGCCGACTATCACGGTGCCGTCGTGATCCCGGCCGAGGCGGTGCGCAAGCTGCCGGCGGCGATCGACTTGTGCGCGCGGCGCGAGAAGGTGATCCTCGACGTCTGCCGCGCCCCCGACTTCACGCCTGCCAAACTGCGCGCGGCGTTGAAGCGTTCCGGGGAGATCCACTGACCCCCGCCGGTGACGCCCGCCGGCCGCGACCGGGTTGATGCAGGAGGACACTGCCCATGCACTTCGGACTGTTCGGCGCCGCCACCGCCCAACGGAGCAACAACCCGGACGTGGACAGCGCGGCCGGCTTTCGCGACTACATCGACTACGTCATCGAGGCCGAGGCGCTTGGCTATCACAGCACCTTCATCGTCGAGCACCACTTCACCGGGTTCGGCCAGGTCTCGGCCACGCTGAACCTGCTCACGTGGATCGGCGCCCGCACCAGCAGCATCCGGCTGGGTACCGCGGTGATCGTCCTGCCCTGGCACAACCCGGTGCTGCTGGCGGAACAGGCGGCGACGGTTGATCTGCTGTCGGGCGGACGGCTCGATTTCGGCATCGGCAAGGGCTACCGCCACAATGAGTTCGCGAGCTTCGGCATCCCGATGGAGGAAGCCGAACCGCGCTTCGAAGAAGCCATCGACCTGATCACCAAGGCTTGGACCTCGGATGAGCGGTTCGACTTCCAGGGCCGGTACTGGCGCTTCCATGACATCGTGGTGGAGCCGCCGACGGCGCAGAGGCCGCACCCGCCGTTCTGGCAGGGGGCGGGGCATCCGGCCTCGATCCGCAAGGTCGCGGCGCGCGGGCACAACCTGCTGCTCGACCAGTTTGCCTCGATCGACGACACGATCGCGCGGTTCCATACGTACCGGGAGGCGATGGCGGCGAACGGCTTCGAGCCGATGCGGGTCGGCGTGGCGCGCGCCTTCTATGTGGCGCGGGATGAGGCCGACAAGCAGGCCGCGGTCGATCGGCGGCTTGCCGGGCAACGGCGGATGCATGCGATCAGCCAGCGGCCGGACGGCAACAACACGTCCTCGATCATGGCGTTCTCCGACACCCGCGAAGCGAGCGAGGAAAGCGCGCTGTACGGCAGCCCCGACGAGATCTGCCGCAAGATCGAGCGGCTGCAGGCGGCCGGGGTGGAGTACATCCTGCTGAATGGCGGCGGCACGTCGCGGGAGAACCTGCGCCGCTTCGCCCGCGAGGTGATGCCGCATTTTCGCACCGAGCGGCGGCGCGCGGCGGAGTAGCGCGAGCAGCCGGGGCGGGCGCGCCATGGCGAACGGTTGCTGAGAGATGCGAAAATGCCACACCCGAGGCAAACCGTCTCCCGTGATCAGGAGGCGGCCGTCGGCGCGCTGTGGATTCGAAACGAAAATCGCAATTCCCGGCTGTGAATTTCGTCCGATTGGAACTGCTGGCGGCGCGGCGGTCAGCGGCGCGGTGCGGCGGCGTGTGGGGTGGCCTGTAACGCAGTGCATCAAAACCTGCAAATACAAGGGCCTGCAGCGTAACATCGAGTTATAATCATTGACTCGGCGCGGCCCGGCGAAGCAGGTAACAAATGTCACGGCATTGCAATCTCGCAGCCCAAGCATAGGTGCGCGTCATGGAAGGCGTTTCCAGATTGTCGTTCGCACAGCAGACCGTTGGCGCCTGGCGCCAGCGGACGCTGAAGGCAGCGATCGATTGCACGGGAATCGGCG
>DASQVN010000132.1:0-3280 GCA_035640755.1 Rhodopila sp. | reverse complement strand
GCAGCACGCGCTGACCGCGGCACCATGACCGGACGCGACGGATGACCGGACGAGAAGGCGGCGCCGACCTTCGCCCGATCGGCAACAGCCCAGTGGTGATCCTCGTGCGCCCGCAGCTTGCCGACAACATCGGCGCCTGCGCGCGGGCCATGGCGAACGGCGGCTTGTTCCACCTGCGCCTCGTCGCGCCGCGCGACGGCTGGCCGCAGGAGAAGGCGTGGCGCAATTCCTCGGGCGCCGACCGCATCCTGGATGCGCTGACGGTGCACGATACGGTGGCCGATGCGGTGGCCGACCTGCACCATGTGTTCGCGACCTGCCCGCGCCCGCGGCACATCATCAAGCCGGTGCTGACCGCCCGCGGCGCGGCGGCCGAACTGCGCGCGATCTGCGCGCGGGACCTGCGGGCCGGCCTGCTGTTCGGGCCGGAGCGCGCGGGCCTCGACAACGACGACATGGCGCAGGCGGACGCGCTGGTGCGCTATCCGCTGAACCCCGCGTTCATGTCGCTGAACCTCGCCCAGGCGGTCATGGTGATGGCCTATGAGTGGTGGACGGCCGCCGACGAAACGCCGACGCGCATGCTGATGACGAATGAAACCAAGGTCGCGACCAAGGGGCAGCTCGACAACTTCCTGGCGCACCTGATCGATCAGCTCGATGCGTGCGGCTTCCTGCGCAACCTGCCCAAGCGCCCCGGCATGGTCCGCAACATCCGCCACTTCTTCGAGCGTGGTGAGGTCACCGAGCAGGAGCTGCGGACCCTGCACGGCGTCGTCACCGAGCTGGCGATCGGCCGCCGCCAGCGCGGCCGGCTGGAACCTGAGACTTGTGAGGAGGTTGATCTCAACCCATGAGGCGGCGGAGATTGGCCGCCATCTCATCTCCCGTCGCATCGGCGCGGATGGGTGCGACGAAGCTGCCGTCAGGCCCCATCAGGTACAGCACCGAGCTATGGTCCATCGCGTAATCCTCCGGTCCCGGCCCGGTCCGGTGTTCGGCGTAGTAGACCCGGTACTCCTTGGCGACCTGCGCGATCTGCTCCGGTGTGCCGGTCAGGCCGGTGATCGCGGGGCTGAACGCCGCGACGTAGCGCTGCACCACGGTCGGCGTGTCCCGTTTCGGGTCGACGGTGATGAACACGGGCCGCAGCTTCGCCGCGTCAGGGCCGAGCTTGTCGAGCGCGTCGGCGACGGCGGTCAGCGTCGTGGGGCAGACATCCGGGCAGAAGGTGTAGCCGAAATAGACCAGCATGAACTTGCCCCGGAAATCCGCCGCCGTCACGGGCTTGCCCGCGCCGTTTTCCAGCGTGAACGGCCCGCCGATGCCGCCCGCGCCGGGTGTGCCGCGGCTGCCGGTCCATAGGAAGATGCCGGTGCCGGCTAGCAGGGCGGCGATCAGGGCGCCCATCAGGGCATAGATCAGGCGCTGCGGGGGAAGGGGCGGATGCGAAGGGGTGCTCAAGACAAGCCTCCGGTTGCGGGATCCGCCGGGCCGATGGTCCGGGCGGTGTGATGGGTGGTATGAGTCAGGGATGCCTGCTCAGCCCCTGGCATGGAGGAGGCCAGGAAGGCCGCGGCGGTGATGATGGCCAGCCCGATCGCCGTCTCGGCCGCGACCGAGGCCAGCAGATGCCGCCGCGCGGCCGATGTCTCGGCAGCCATCCGGTCGGTCAGCCACAGCCGGTTGCAGGCGGCCAGGACCAGGGCGAACAGGAACAGGGCTGCCTTCAGCAGCGCGATATGGCCGTAGGTACTGAACAGCACGCCGCGCATCCCGCCGATCAGCGACAGGCCTTGCGCCAGCCCGGTGCCGGCCAGCACCAGCACGCAGCCCAGGCCCAGCGGCGTGAAGCGCTGGCACGCCCGTGCCGCCGGGCGGGCGGGCAGGCCGCGGATCGACAGCCAGAGCGGCAGCAGCGCACCCAGCCAGAGCCCGGCGGCGAGCAGGTGCAGCGCCTCCGACACCAGGAGCGGCGCGCCCCGGCCGGCGCCGGCGTGGCCGATCAGGCCTTGCAGGCACGCTGCCGCGGCGGCGGGAATCAGGGACAGGACCGGCCGCTGCCACGCGGCGGTCGCCAGCAGCAGCAGGAGAAGGCGGACCGTCACGATCCGGCCGAACCGCGTGTGCGCCGCGACGACGGGCAGCGCATCCCGCAGGTCCGCGAATGTCGTGGCGCCGGCGATCGCCCCGGCCTCCAGCACCAGCCAGGCCGCCCCCGCCAGCAGCGCGAGCACGCCGCTGGCGAGCGCCGTGCGCCGCAGCGTGCGGCCCAGCCGGTCGGGCGCCGCGCGCACGATGACGATCGTGCAGGCCTGCGTCCCGAGCAGTGACAGCATGGCCGCCACATGCAGGGCGCGCAGCACGGCGATGACCGGCGGCGCCTCCATTCAGGGCTTCACGGTGAAGCTGAAGTGGCCCTCGGTCTTGTGCGTATCGACCGAGGTGACGTGCCATTCCACGTTGTAGGTACCCGGCGGCAGCTGCTTCAGCGGGACGACCAGGATGCGGCCGTCCGCGTCAGGCTTCGGTTTCCCGTCGTCCACCCGGTCCCCCTTGGCGTTGGTGACGCTGACCGTGCTGAACAGCGGCTCTACCGGCTCGGTGTAGCGGAGCGAGACCGAGGCGGGGGCCGGGCCCGCCGATCCAACGGGCGGGGTGGCATGGTCCAGCATGGCGTGGGCCAGGGCCGGCGGCGCGGTCAGGCATGTGCCGGCCAGGATCGGGCTGACAAGAATCAGAAGGCGCCGCATGGCTCAGAACCACTTCGTGATCGGCGCGCCGAGGTTGCGCGGGAAGATGTCATCGAAGTACAGATGGAACTGCGCGACAACCCCGATATGGGAACCGGTGTTGCGGTTGCCAGGCACCAGCATCTCCACCCCGAAGGCGTAGCCCGTCGTGGTGTAGTTGACGCCGACGCCCCACAGGTACTGGGTCTGGAACCCGTCATTGGGCTTGCTGGCGGGCGAGGTCCAGGACAGCTCGACCACCGGGGTCAGCTTGTTGACGAACTCCGGAAATCCGTAGTCCTTTACCTGAGAGCTCAGGTACCGCATGCTGTACTGCAGCGACAGCCCGCCCTCCCACGCATTCGCGATTCCGTTGTTGACCGGGGTGAAGTCGGTGGGATCGACCTTCAACTTCCTGTCGGCGATGGAATAGCCGAGCTGCCCGGTGATCGCGAACGGGCGCAGCAGCGGGATGGGCAGGTCGCCGAAGCCCTTGGCGAAATAGATGGTGGGGGTGGTGGAGCTGCTGTCGTCATTGCCGAGCAGCG